>JAUTXA010000199.1 GCA_030838265.1 Actinomycetota bacterium
CGGCGCTTCGCCGCGTGCCACGCTGCACCTGATCCGGGCCGCGCGTGGCCGTGGCCAGATCGACGATGTAACCCTTGAGCGGCGGGCTCACGTGGATCTGACGGGCGAGGGCGATCATCTTCTCGATGTCGGCGGGGCCGGCCACCGCTTCGAGGGCGGCGACGGCATCGAGATCGGTGTGGGTGTCGAGCATGTCGATCTCGGACTGGCGGTCGGGGTATCCCATCCGGATGCGCATCAGGAAGCGGTCGAGCTGGCTGTCGGGCAGCGGGTACGTGCCCTCGTGCTCGATGGGGTTCTGGGTGGCTACCACCATGAAGGGCGACGGGAGTGAGTACGTGGTGGCGTCGACAGTGACCTGACGCTCCTCCATGGCCTCGAGCAGGGCCGACTGCGTCTTGGGGGAGGCCCGGTTGATCTCGTCGCCGACGACGATGTTGGCGAACACGCCGCCCGGCCGGAAGTCGAAGCGTCGAGTGTCGCGGTTGAACACGGCGACGCCCATGACATCGGAGGGCAGGAGGTCGGGCGTGAACTGGATGCGGTTCCACTCGCCCTCGATCGACAGGGCCAGGGCCTTGGCCAGGCTGGTCTTGCCGACGCCGGGGACGTCCTCGATGAGGAGGTGGCCCTCGGCCGCCATGCAGACCAGCGCCAGCTCGATCGCCTCGCGCTTGCCCTGGATGACCTGGGCCACGTTGTCCACGATGGCGGTGAAGGTCTCGGCGAAGCCGGTCGCGGTGCGAGCCCCCGCCCGCTGTCGTGCCACGGCCGTCAGGCTACCGGCGCGCCGGACCAGGCGCGGATGCGGGCGTCGAGGATGTCGAGCGGCATGGGCCCGTGGGCCAGCACCTCGTCGTGGAAGGCCCGCACATCGAAGCGGTCCTTCTGGGCCGTCCTGGCCACGGCGCGCAGCTCCTTGAGCTTGAGCTCGCCCAACTTGTAGGCCAGGGCCTGGCCCGGCCAGGCGATGTAGCGGTCGACCTCGACCACGATGTCGTGGGTGGCCTTGGCGGCATGCTCGGCGAAGAAGGCGATCGCCTTGTCCCTGCTCCACCCGAGGGCGTGCATTCCGGTGTCGACCACCAGGCGGACGGCCCGCCACATCTCGTAGGTGAGCTGGCCGAAGCGCGAGTACGGGTCCTGGTAGAAGCCGAGCTCGGGGCCGAGGCTCTCGGCGTAGAGGCCCCATCCCTCGGTGTAGGCCGTGAACGCGCTCCAGCTGCGACGGAACCAAGGCAGATCTTCGATCTCCTGAGCCAAGGCGATCTGGAGGTGGTGGCCGGGGACGGCCTCGTGCAGCGTGAGGGCCTCCATCTCCCAGATGGGTCGCGACGTCAGGTCGTAGGTGTTGGCGAAGTACCACGCCGGGCGATGGGCCTCGGGCGAACCGGGCAGGTAGTAGGCGGTGGTCTGCGACTGCTCGGCGTAGGCCGGGACGGCGCACACCCCATACGGCAGGCGGGGGAGGCGACCGAAGAGCCGGCACAGCTCGGGGTCGACTCGCTTGGAGATGTCGCGGTACCGGCCGAGGAGCTCGTCGGCAGTGGTGCAGAAGAACTGTGGGTCGGTGCGCATGAAGGCGCAGAACTCGGCGAAGGTTCCGTCGAAGCCGATCTCGTCGATGACGTCGCGGGTGGCGGCGTCGATCCGAGCCACCTCGTCGAGGCCGATCTGGTGGATCTCGCTGGCCGTGAGGTCGGTGGTGGTGTGGGACCGGATGGCGTGGGCGTACCAGGCCTCGCCGTCGGGCCGGTCGACGCAGGCGATCGACTCCCTGGCCCCCGGCAGGTATTCGTCGGTGACGAAGGCGAGCAGGCGCTCGTAGGCCGGCGTCACCGTCTCCCTCACCACCTTCTGGGCCGCGAGATGCTCCGGTTGGCCCTCGAGGGGCGCGAGCAGCGGGCCTCCGTCGAGCTGGGCCCGCACCTGGTCGGCGACGTCGCGCAGGACGACGCGCGGTGCCGTCACCCCGAGGCTCAGCCCTTCTCGGAGCAGGTCGATGCTCTGGTCGATGAGGCGGGGGACGCCCTCGATGCGGGCCACGATGTTGGCTCGCTCGCCGGCCGTCCCCGTCGGCATCATGGCCAGGACCTGAGCCGGATCCTGCTGGGGCCCGCCCATCTGGTCGATGGCCAGCAGGTGGCTCGGGAAGGCGGCGGCTTCCTGGTGGTCGCGCTGGATCCACTCGAAGAGGTCGTAGCTGAGGCCGTCGGTCTCATCGAGTTGGCGGCGATCGATGGCCGCCAGCTCCTTCAGCACCTGCCCGGGGACTTGCCGCCGACGCTCGATGGCGTCGGTGCCGAGATCACTCCAACGGTCGTGGTTCCCGGGTCGACCGAGGTAGGTGGCCAGCTCGGGACGTTCCTCGAGATCGCGCTCGAAGGTGCGGTCGAACAAGTCGTGCAGCGCGTCGGACGCCATGGGGATCGACGCTACCGGGCTACCGTCGCTCGCCGTGGAGGATCACGTCCTGGCCATCGACATCGGTGGCACCAAGCTGGCCGCCGGCGTCGTCGACCCGTCCGGACACTTGGTGAGGTCGGCGATGGCGCCGACGCCGCGGGACGGCTCGGGCGACGACCTCTTCGCGGCCCTCGCCGCCCTGGCGCGATCAGTGGGTGGTGGCGATGAGGTCGCGTGTGGCGTGGGTTGCGGTGGTCCCATGACCGGTCGGGGCGAGCTGGTCTCGCCCCTCAACATCCCGGCCTGGCGAGACTTCCCCCTTCGGGCTCGGCTGGCCTCGGCGCTCGGCGTGCCGACCTTCGTCGACAACGACGCCAAGGCCCTCGCCCTCGGCGAGGGGTGGGTCGGTGCCGCGGTCGGTGTCGCCGACTACATCGCCATGGTGGTATCGACCGGCGTCGGCGGCGGCATCGTCCTGAACGGCCGGCTCGTCGAAGGGGCCGACGGCAACGCCGGCCACATCGGCCACGTCATCGTCGAGCCCGAGGGTCGCCTCTGCCCGTGCGGGGCGCGCGGCTGCCTCGAGGCCGAGGCGTCGGGGACGGCGATCGCCGCCATCACGGGCGCGCCGGCCGCCGAGGCCAGTCCCGAGGTGGTGGCGCGAACCGGCCGGCTCGTCGGTCGGGCGGTGGCGTCGGTGGCCAACCTCCTCGACCTCGGCCTGGCGGTCGTGGCCGGGTCGGTGGCGCTCGGCTTCGGCTCGCCCTTCTTCGCCGCCGCCCAGGCCGAGGTCGACGCCTGCGCCCGCTTGGCCTTCTCGGTCGGCACCCGCGTCCTCCCCGCCGGGCTGGGATCGGCTGGACCCCTGATCGGTGCCGCGGCCGTGGCCCGCCGAGGGGCGGGTCTTCCTACCGGACGGTAACGTCGGTCCCATGGACGTGAGGTATCCCCCTGAGGCCGAGGTCTACCGCGAGAAGGTGCAGGCCTTCCTCGCCGAGCACCTGCCCGCCGACTGGAAGGGCATCGGCGCCCTCGACAAGGTCGATGCCGAGCGCTTCGGCGCCGAGTGGCGCAAGATCCTCTACGACAACGGCTACCTGGCTGTGTCGTGGCCGGTCGAGTACGGGGGCCAGGCCCTCAGCCCGCTGGAGCAGGTCATCATCGCCGAGGAGTTCGCCAAGGCCGGCGTGCCGACCGGCTCGGCCAACGACGGCTTCGGCGTGACGATGCTCGGCAACACGCTCCTGCACTGGGGCACGGAGGAGCAGAAGCTCCACTATCTGCCGCGCATCCTGTCCCGCGACGACATCTGGTGCCAGGGGTACTCCGAACCCAACGCCGGCTCCGATCTGGCCAACCTCGG
>JAUTXA010000204.1 GCA_030838265.1 Actinomycetota bacterium
TCCTCGAGGATCTGCAGCAGGGTGTTGAAGACGTCGGGGTGGGCTTTCTCGATCTCGTCGAAGAGCACGACCGAGAACGGCTTGCGCCGCACGGCCTCGGTGAGCTGGCCACCTTCCTCGTAGCCGACGTAGCCCGGAGGCGAGCCGACCAACCGGCTGACGGTGTGCTTCTCCATGTACTCGGACATGTCGAGCTGGATGAGGGCGTTCTCGTCGCTGAAGAGGAACTCGGCGAGGGCCTTGGCCAGCTCGGACTTCCCGACGCCGGTGGGGCCGAGGAAGATGAAGCTGCCGCTGGGGCGCTTGGGATCCTTGAGGCCGGCGCGCGTCCGGCGGATGGCCCGGGCCAGAGCCTTGAGGGCGTCGTGCTGGCCGATGACCCGCTTGTGCAGGGCATCCTCCATGTTCAGGAGCTTGGCCGTCTCCTCCTCAGTGAGGCGGTAGACGGGGATGCCGGTCCAGTTCGAGAGGACCTCGGCGATGACCTCCTCGTCAACCACGTCGTAGAGGTCGACACCGGCCTCACGCCACTCGTTCTCCTTGGCCGCCTTGGCCTCGAGCTTGCCCTTCTCCTGCTCGGAGAGCTGCTTGGCCTCGTCGAACGCCTGGCGCTCGATGGCGGACTCCTTCTGCTTGCGGATGCGAGCGATGTCCTCCTCGATGGCCTTGTAGTCGGGCGGGGTGGACATGCGCCGGATGCGCAGGCGGCTGCCGGCCTCGTCGATGAGGTCGATGGCCTTGTCGGGAAGGAAGCGGTCGGAGATGTACCGGTCGGCCAGGTTGGCCGCCGCGACCAGAGCCTGGTCGGTGATGGTGACGCTGTGGTGCGACTCGTAGCGGTCGCGCAGGCCCTTGAGGATGTCGATGGTGTGAGCCAGCGTCGGCTCTTCGACCTTGATGGGCTGGAAGCGGCGCTCGAGGGCAGCATCCTTCTCGAGGTGCTTGCGGTACTCGTCGAGGGTGGTGGCGCCGATGGTCTGCAGCTCGCCCCGGGCCAGCATGGGCTTGAGGATGGAGGCGGCGTCGATGGCCCCCTCGGCGGCGCCGGCACCGACCAAGGTGTGGAGCTCGTCGATGAACAGGATGATGTCGCCCCGGGTGCGGATCTCCTTCAGCACCTTCTTGAGGCGCTCCTCGAAGTCACCGCGGTACCGGGAGCCGGCGACCAGGGCGCCCAGGTCGAGGGTGTAGAGCTGCTTGCCGTCGAGCGTCTCGGGGACGTCGCCGGCCACGATGCGCTGGGACAAGCCCTCGACGATGGCGGTCTTGCCGACACCGGGCTCGCCGATGAGGACGGGGTTGTTCTTGGTGCGGCGGGAGAGGACCTGCATCACCCGCTGGATCTCGTTGTCGCGGCCGATGACCGGGTCGAGCTTCTTCTCCCTGGCCTGCTGGGTGAGGTTGCGCCCGAACTGGTCGAGGACGGGAGACCCCGAGGGCGTCTCCTGCCCGCTGGCGCCGGGACCCGCCGCGGCCCCCGACTCCTTGCCACCGGCGTAGCCGGAGAGAAGCTGGATGACCTGCTGGCGCACCCGGCCGAGGTCGGCGCCGAGGCTCATCAGGACCTGGGCGGCCACGCCCTCGCCCTCGCGCACGAGGCCGAGGAGCATGTGCTCGGTGCCGATGTAGTTGTGGCCCAGCTGCAGCGCCTCGCGCAGGCTGAGCTCGAGGACCTTCTTGGCGCGGGGCGTGAAGGGCGGCGAGCCGGTGGTGGCGGAGCCGGCGGGGCCGATCGTCTCCTCGACCTTCTCGCGCACCGCCTCGAGTGAGATGCCGAGCGACTCGAGCGCCTTGGCCGCCACGCCCTCGCCCTCATGGATCAGGCCGAGGAGGATGTGCTCGGTGCCGATGAAGTTGTGGTTGAGGAGGCGCGCCTCTTCCTGTGCGAGCACAAGAACCCTGCGGGCCCGGTCGGTAAAGCGTTCGAACAAGTGACCCCTCCCTTTACATGTGGGTGGTCTTGCGGATCAGTCTACTCGTGCCCTGTGCGTATTCGGCGGGCTAGGGGGGTGCCTGGCAGGAGCCTTTTCCCATTGTTGATACTTCGACACGGTGGCCTAACGTCTCAAGCCAGTGGCCGCAGTCAACGACCTCCTCGATCTCGCCAGCGTGGGGCCTGCGATCCCCCGGGTCGAAGACGCCCTTCGGGAGGCGGTGACAGCCGAGGATGACTTCCTCACAGGCATCGCCGGCCACCTGCTCAACGCCGGGGGCAAGCGCATCCGTCCCGCCGTGGCCCTGGCCGCCGCGGCCTGCCGGTCATCGTCGGACAGCGGGCCCTCGGACGACGTCATCCAGGGCGCGGCATCGGTCGAATTGGTCCATCTCGGTTCGCTTTATCACGACGACGTCATGGACGAGGCCGAGAGCCGACGAGGCGTCGACAGCGTGAACGCCCGCTGGGGCAACCTGGTCGCCATCCTGGCCGGCGACTTCCTCTTGGCCCGGGCGTCGGAGATGGCGGCCTCGCTGGGCACCGAGGTGGCCGGCCTGCTCGCCGCCACCATCGGCCGGCTGTGCGAGGGGCAGGTGGGCGAGTTGCAAAGCGCGTTCGACGTCACCCGGACCGAGGCCGCCTACCTCACCTCGATCACCGGCAAGACGGCGTCGCTCCTGTCGACCGCCGCTCGGGTCGGCGCCCTCACGGCCGGGCTCGACCGGCGCGCCGTCGACGCCCTCACGGCCTGCGGCCGCGGCGTGGGGATGGTCTTCCAGATCGTCGACGACATCCTCGACATCGTCGGCACCGACGCGTCGCTCGGGAAGCCGGCGGGTCACGACCTCGTCGAGGGCATCTACACCCTTCCCGTCATCCAGACCCTGGCGAGCGGCGGCCCGGCGGCCGACGAGCTGGGTGCCCTGCTGGGCGGCCCGGTCGACGAGGCCGAGCGCGACAAGGCCCGCAACATCGTCCGCTCGTCCGGCTGCGTCGCCACGTCGATCGACGTGGGACGGCGCTACGCCGCCGAGGCGGCCGAGGCCGCACGCTCGCTCTCGCCCACACCGGCTTCGGGGGCCCTCGCCGACCTCGGCCACCACCTCCTCGCCGACATCCCCGCGCTGTAACGCCCCGAGTTCCTTCTGGGCGCCTTTTTCCGTCCCTGAGACGGAAAGAGGCGCCAAGTTGCTCGAGCGACTAGGCCTCGTCGTCTGCTTCGTCGTCGCCGTCAGCGTGGGTGCCGCTCGGGGCCCGGCCGGCGGACTCGGGGCGGAGGGTGGGGAAGAGGACGATGTCGCGGATCGAGGCCACGTCGGCCAGCATCATGACCAGGCGGTCGATGCCGATGCCGAGGCCGCCGGTGGGGGGCAGGCCGTACTCGAGGGCGCGTACGTAGTCGTCGTCGACGGGCATCGCCTCGTCGTCACCCGCGGCGCGAGCCCGCAGCTGGCCGTCGAAGCGAGCCTTCTGCTCCTTGGGGTCGGTCAGCTCAGAGAAGGCGTTGGCGATCTCGCGGCCGCCGACGATGACCTCGAAGCGCTCGACCATGTCGGGCAGCTCGCGGTGGTCTCGAGCCAGGGGCGAGACCTCCTTGGGGTAGTCGGTCACGAACACTGGGCCCTGCAACGACGACTCTGTCGTCTTCTCGTAGATCTCGAGCATGAGCTTGCCCTGGCCCCAGCCCTGCTCGACCTTCACTCCCTGATCGAAGGCGATGTGGCGGACGTCGTCGATCGGCATGCGCACGTCGATGCGGACGCCGATGCGCTCCTCGATGAGGTCGGCCATCGATGCCCGTCGCCACGGCGGGGTCAGATCGACCTCCTGGCCCTGCCACGTCAGCTTGGTGGTGCCCCGCAGCTCGGTGGCGAGGTAGCCGATCAGCTCCTCGGTGATGGCCATCATGTCGTTGACGTCGCCGTAGGCCTGGTAGAGCTCGAGCATCGTGAACTCGGGGTTGTGCACTCGGTCGATGCCCTCGTTTCGGAAGGTGCGACCCATCTCGAAGACCCGCTCGAAGCCGCCGACCACGAGGCGCTTGAGGAAGAGCTCGGGCGCGATGCGCAGGTAGAGGTCGGTGTCGAGGGCGTTGTGGTGGGTGACGAACGGCCGGGCGTGGCCACCGCCGGGGATGACGTTGAGCAGCGGCGTCTCGACCTCGATGAACTGGCGGTCTTCGAGCCACCGGCGGATGAGGCTCAGGGCCCGGCTGCGCAGCAGGAACGCGGAACGAGCCCCGTCGCTGACCCACAGGTCGACGTAGCGCTGCCGGTAGCGGGCCTCGGGATCGGTCATGCCGTGCCACTTGTCAGGGAACTGCCGCTCGGAGTGGGCCAGCAGCACCCACTCGTCGACCCGGATGCTGAGCTCGCCCTTGCGGGTCTTCATCACCACGCCGGTGACGCCCACCCAGTCGCCGATGGTCAGCGAGGTGAACTCGCTGAAGCGCGGGGTGGTCGACACCGGCGCGAACAGCTGGATGCGGCCCGTCTGGTCCTGCATGGTGCCGAAGGCCAGCTTGCCTTGCACGCGGCGCAGCATGAGCCGGCCCGCCACCGTCACGACCGTGTCGGTCTCGGTGCCGGCCTCGATGTCGTCGTGGGCTTCGTGGAGCTCGCCGGCGTGATGGGTGGGCTCGAACCGATAGGGGATCGACTCGCTCACCGTTGCTCCCGGGCGTTGCGCTCGAAGACGAGCTTCAGTCCGTGGAGGGTGAGCCACGGCTCGTGGTGCTCGATGGCTGTCGACAACGGGGTGATGAGCTCGCTCAGCCCCCCGGTGGCGACGATCGTCGAGGTTCCCATGACCTCCTGCATGCGCCGGCAGAGGCCGTCGACCTGTTCGGTGAAGCCGTAGATGGCCCCCGACTGGATCGACTCGACCGTGCTCTTGCCGATCACGCTCCTCGGCTCGACCAGCTCGACGCGGCCAAGGGCGGCGGCCCGTCCGAAGAGGGCATCGAGGCTGATCTCGATGCCCGGGACGATGGCACCACCCATGTACTCGCCCTTCTCGGAGACGGCGTCGAAGGTGGTGGCCGTGCCGAAGTCGACCACGATCGTCGGGCCGCCGAACAGGTCGAAGGCGCCAACGGCGTTGGCGATGCGGTCGGCCCCGACCTCGCGGGGGTTGTCGTAGAGGATGGGCATGCCGCTCTTGACGCCGGGCTCGAGCACGACGGCGGGCACGTTGAACCACCGGTCGGCCATGGCCCGCATCTCGGCCGTGATGCGAGGCACGGTCGACGACACCGCGATCCCGGTCACGACCTCGTCGACGTCGAGGTCGGTCAGCCCGAGCAACTCGGAGACGAGCAGGGCGTGCTCGTCCGCGGTGCGCTCGGCGATGGTGGCGATGCGCCAGTGATGAAGCAGCTCGTCGCCGTCGTAGAGCCCGATGACCGTCTGGGTGTTGCCGGCGTCGATGACGAGGAGCATGGCGTCAGCGCCGCTCGATGAGATCGAGGCCGATGTCGAGAACGGGAGCCGAGTGGGTGAGAGCGCCTACCGAGATGAGGTCGACACCCGTCGCCGCGTAGTCGCCCACCGTGTCGAGGCTCACTCGTCCGGAGACCTCGAGGGGGACGCGTCCCGCCACCTTGCCCACGCAGACCTCGACCATCGACGGCGCCATGTTGTCGAGCATGATGATGGTGGCGCCTGCTTCAACGGCCTCGTCGACCTGCTCTGGGGTGTCGCACTCGACCTCGATCATCCGCCCCGGCCACCGCAGACGAGCCCGGCGGACCGCCACGGTCATCGAGATGCCGCCGAGGTGGTTGTCCTTGATGAGGACGGCCTCCGACAGTGAGCCCCGGTGGTTGACGCCGCCTCCCGCGCGCACGGCCGCCTTCTCGAGGGCGCGCAGCCCTGGGGTCGTCTTGCGGGTGTCCCAGATGCGCGTGCGGTTCTGGCTCGCTTGGGAGGCGGCCCGCACGTAGCGGCGCGTCAGGCTGGCCACGCCCGAGAGGTGGCAGAGAAAGTTGAGGGCGGTGCGCTCGGCCGAGAGGATCGAGGCCAGGCAACCCTCGACCTGACCGAGCGATTCGCCCTCGCGGACCTCGGCGCCGTCGTCGATCGACCAACGGACGCTGACCGAAGGATCGACTTGGCTGAACGTCTCCCACACGCAGGCGCTGCCGGCCACCACCCCATCAGCACGAGCCACGAAGTCAGCCACGCCCTCGACGTCGGGCTGCAGGAGGGCGGCCGTGAGGTCGCCGAGGGGCAGGAGGTCCTCGGCGAGGGCGCGGGCCACGGCCTCCTTCACCGCCGCCAGGGGGGGATAGAGGTCGTTCACGACAGCACCAGTCGGCAACGGAGGTGGCGGTCGTCGATCTCGGGGAAGTCGGTGCGGCTGTGAGCGCCCCGGCTCTCCTCGCGAGCCAGAGCGGCCGCTACCAGGGCAGCGGCCACAACCAAGAGGTTGCCCACCTCGAGCCCCTCGCGATCGTCGGGCAGGGTGCGTCCCAGGTCGGCCACCGTCGCCGCCGCCCGCTCGAGGGTCTCGGCCGATCGCAGGACCCCGGCATCGGTGGTCATGGCCCGCTGCAGCTCGGCCCGCGCCTTGGCCGGGTCGGCCGTCGGCTCACCGGTCGAGAGGGCGGGCAGGTCGAGCGGCGGAAGACGGCGTCCCCCGATGACCTCGGGCTCGTCGGTGGCGACCACAGCGCGCATGGCGCCCGTGGGCTGGGCGCCGTCCTTGCCCGCGCTCACCGCCTCGATGGCCCGAGGGGCGAAGACCATGCCCTCGAGCAGCGAGTTCGACGCCAGCCGGTTGGCACCGTGCACGCCGGTGCAGGCCACCTCGCCACAGGCCCACAAGCCGGGGAGGTCGGTGGCGCCGTCGAGGTCGGTGATCACGCCGCCTGAGAGGTAGTGGGCCGCCGGGGCAATGGGCAGCCAGTCCTTCCCGGGATCAAGGCCGACCTCGCGCACCGAGGCGGCGATGGTCGGGAAGCGCTCGCCGAAGTGCTCGAGCCCGGTGGCGTCGAGCCACAGGTGATCGACGCCCTGCTCGAGCATGCGGGCCGTCATGGCCCGGCTCACCACGTCGCGGGGCTGGAGCTCGTCGACGAAGCGCTCGCCGTTGGCATCGCGCAGCAGGGCACCGTGACCCCTGAGGGCTTCGGAGAGCAAGGGTCGGGGCATGGCGGGGTGATGCAGCGCCGTCGGGTGGAACTGCATGAACTCGACGTCGGCGACCGCGACCCCGGCCCGCAACGCCATGGCCACGCCGTCGCCGGTGGACTGCACAGGGTTGGTGGTGACGGCGAAGAGCTGGCCGGCACCCCCCGTCGCCAGCAGCACGTTGGTGGCCCTGATCTCCTGTCGCTCGCCGGCGGGGCCCAAGGCGGTCACGCCCCGGCACCGACCGCCCTCGACGATGAGGTCGAGGGCGAACCAATCCTCATAGAGGGCGGCGGCGGTCTCCTCGACGGCCGCCACCAGGGCCCGTTCGATCTCGGCACCGGTCGCCGCCCCACCGGCGTGGACCACACGGGCCATCGAGTGCCCTCCCTCGCGCGCCTTTTCGAGGGCACCCTCGCGGTCCACGTCGAACACCGCACCCAGGCTGATGAGCTCGTTGACTCGCCCTGGGCCCTCGTCGACCAGGACGCGCACGGCGTCGACGTCGCACAGCCCGGCACCGGCAGCGAGGGTGTCGGCCAGGTGGAGGTCGGTCGAGTCCTCGTCGCTGCCCAGCACGGCGGCCACACCGCCTTGGGCCCACCGGGTGGCCGACTGCTCGAGCGCCCCCTTGGTGAGGACCCCCACGCGGAGGCCCGGCGCACCAGCGGCGCGCACGGCGGCGGACAGGCCGGCCACGCCGCTGCCCAGCACCAGCAGATCGAGATCGAGGTCGGGAGTCACGGCGGCTCGACGCTAACCGACCGATGCCCGCCGACCGGACCCTGATTCCGGCTCAGTCAGCCACTTGCTCGAGCACGGGGACAGGCCGGTTGGCCTCGTCGACGTGGACCACGACGGGCTCGTAGCGCTCGAGCTCGGCCTCGTCGTAGTCGGCGAAGCTGATGACGATGATGAGGTCACCGGGGTGGGCCAACCGGGCCGCCGCCCCGTTGAGGCACATCTCGCCCTCGCCGCCCTCGATGGCGTAGGTCTCGAAGCGGGCGCCGTTGTTGATGTTGACGATGGCGACCTGCTCGTGCTCACGGATGTCGGCCAGCTCGAGCAGCCGTCGGTCGACGGTGATCGACCCGACGTAGTTGAGATTGGCGTCGGTCACCGTGGCCCGATGGATCTTCGACTTCAGCATGCGGCGCTGCATCAGCGATCTGCTCCCATGTTGTCGATGAGGCGAGTGGTGCCGAAGCGAGCGGCGACCAGCAAGCGGTCTCCGACGACTTCGGCGTAGTCGAGCTGGGCAAGAGGTTCGGCCGAGATGAGCTCGGCCATGAGGGCGGCGGCGTCGGCCGGACTCCGCCCGTTGGAAAGGGCGTCCCGTCCGGCCATCAGGGCCCGCCGGAGGACCGGCGCGGCGGCCCGCTCGGTCGTCGACAGATACACGTTGCGGCTGCTGAGGGCGACGCCGTCGCCGTCGCGCACGATTGGGCAACCCACCACCTCGATGGGAAACGAGAGGTCGTCGACCATTCGGCGCACGACCTGCAGCTGCTGCCAATCCTTCTCGCCGAAGTAGGCCCGGCTCGGCCCGGCGATGTTGAAGAGCTTGGCGACCACGGTCGCCACTCCGGCGAAGTGGGACGGGCGCGACGCCCCTTCGAGCCCGTCGCTCTCGCCCGCCACCGAGACCGTGGTGTGCACCTCGCCCGGGTACATCTCGGTCACCTCGGGGACGAAGAGATACTCGGCGCCAGCCGCCTCGGCCGTGCGCCGGTCGCCATCGAGGTCGCGCGGGTACGAGCTCAGGTCCTCGCCGGCCGCGAACTGGAGGGGGTTGACGAAGATGGTGACCGCCACCACGTCGCACTCGGCCGCGGCCTGGCGGACCAGAGCGGCATGGCCTTCGTGGAGGTAGCCCATGGTGGGGACGAGGCCGACGCGGCGGCCGGCCAGGCGCTCGGCGTCGAGGGTCTTGCCGAAGGCGGCGATGGTCTCGATCAGCTCCACGCCGGCACCCCCTCAGCCCGTGAGCGAACGGGTCCGGATGGCGGACCCGTCTGCTTGCTGAGCACGTCGGACGGCAATTCGACCCCGGAGAGGCGGGCGGCCTCGGCGGCGAGGGCCAGGTACGCCGGCCGATCGACGGTGTCGAGGACGTCGAGATGGCGGCGGATGGTGTCCCAGTCGCCCCGCGCCACAGGTCCGGTGAGGGCTCGGGCCGGGCCCAGGGCGGCCACGTTGTCGAGGCTGGCTCGGGCCAGGTCGACGAAAGCGTCGAGTGGCATGCCGACGTCGGCGGCCAGGCGCTCGACGTGGCCCATGAGGGCGACCAGATGGTTCGAGGCCACGACCGCGGCCAGGTGGTAGCGGGCCCGGTCGGCGCTGGCGATGCGCACGACCCTGCCCTCGAGGGCATCGGTCACGTCGCACACGCCGTCGTCACCCTCGATGGCGAACCAGGCTCCCCGCAGCAGGGCCGCACCTCGTTCGGCGTCGGGCAGGGGGACGAGCGGGTGCATGCCGGCCCGGCGGCCGTGGGGGCGTAGGGCCTCGAGATCTACCGAGCCCGAGAGGTGCAGCACCAGCGTGGGGCCGCTGGGCTCGATCGACCGGGCGACGGCGGCGATGGCCGCATCGGGGACGGCCAGGATCAGGACGTCGACGCCGGCCGCGGCATGGGCCAGGTCGTCGCCCCGTCCGAGGAGCGACACGATCCACCCAGCGTGCTCGAGGGCCTGGGCCAGGGCCGACCCGGCTCGACCGCGCCCAACGATGCGTGCGTGCGACAACTCTGTGCTCCTGACGTTCCAGCCCCCGAGGTGGGGTGCCGTTCGTGGGTCCCAGGATACCCCCGTCGCCCACGAATCCGTCCAGCCCGCGCCGGGCGGGGTCAGAGGGGCGAGGCCGGGCGCACGCCGTGGTCGTCGGGGACCTCGTCGACCAGCTCCGGCGCCAGGTCGCGCAGCGGGATGAGGACGAATGCCCGCTCGGCCATCCTGGGGTGGGGCACGACCAGGTCGGGTTCGTCCACGACGAGGTCGCCTACCAACAGGATGTCGACGTCGATCGTCCTCGGCCCCCACCGCTCCGCTCGGATCCGTTCGCCCGCCTCCTCGATCTGACGGGCCAGGTCGAGCAGCTGGCGCGGCGATCGCTCGGTCGCCAGCTCGACCACGCAGTTCAGGTACGGCTCCTGATCGGCCGGGCCTCCCACCGGTTCGGTCTCGTAGACCGGCGA
>JAUTXA010000211.1 GCA_030838265.1 Actinomycetota bacterium
GGCACCGGCGCCGCTCCCGGCACGTCCCCCGTGATCTGCCCGACGTGCGGGGGCCGAGGCGTGACCGACGAGAACCAAGGCCTGTTCTCGTTCAGCCAGCCCTGCCGCGACTGCAGCGGGACGGGCATGAAGATCGAGACTCCGTGCCCGAACTGCCACGGCAGCGGCATCGAACGTCGCCCGCGACAGGTCAAGGTCAGGATCCCGGCGGGGGTCAATGACGGCCAGCGGATAAGGCTCAAGGGACGCGGGGGTGCGGGCCACAATGGCGGCCCACCGGGCGATCTCTACGTCGTGGTGCGGGTCGATTCGCACCAGCTCTTCGGTCGCAGGGGAAGAGATCTGACCCTCAACGTTCCGATCACGTTCGCCGAGGCCGCGCTCGGTGCGACCGTGACGGTCCCCACCCTCGACGGACCGGTGACCGTGCGCATCCCGCCCGGGACAAAGTCCGGAAAGACCTTCCGAGTCCGGGGCCGAGGGGTGCCCGACCGCGACGGGGCCGGCGACCTGCTGGTGACGGTTGACGTCAACGTCCCCGCGACCCTCACCGAAGAGCAGCGCCAGGCCGTCGAGGCGTTGGCTGCCGCGTCAAAGGAATCTCCGAGAAGCCACCTGGGAGTGTGAAGCGATGGCCGACAGAAAGCCCGACCATGCCCTGTACGTGATCTCCGTGGCCGCCGAGCTGGCCGGAGTGCATCCCCAGACGCTCCGCATCTACGAGCGGCGGGGCTTGGTTGACCCAGCCCGCACCGGCGGCGGCAGCCGCCGCTACAGCGAGCGCGACATCGAGCAGCTGCGGCGCATCCAAGCGCTCACCAATGCCGGCCTCAACCTCGAAGGCGTGCGACGGGTGCTCGAGCTCGAGCTCGAGAACGAGAGGCTGCGCCAGCAGCTGGCTCAAGCCCGGCTCGACGCCCAAGAGGCGATCGAGAAGACGCACCGGCAGTACCGTCGCGACCTCGTGCCGCTGAAGCAGACGCCCGCGGTCTTCCGACGCCGGTGACGCCGGCGGCCGGCCGGCGCGACTTCCGCTGGTTCTGGGGGGCCTACAGCATCTCGACGATCGGAGACCAGGTCACCTTCGTCGCTCTCCCTCTCGCCGCCTTTGCCCGCACCCACGACCCGCTGGTGGTCGGAACGGTCACGAGCATGGAGATCGTCACCTCGGTGCTCCTCGGCCTGGTGGCTGGCGCCCTCGCCGACCGCTGGGCCCACCGGCGCCTCTTGATCCTCACCGACCTGACGAGAGGTCTGCTCCTCGTCACCCTCGCCGCAGCCGTCGCCGTTCCGCGCTATCCGGTTGTCGTCCTCTACGTCGTGGCCTTCGGCCTCGGGACGTTCCGCCAGCTCCATGACGCCGCGTCCGGCGCCGCTCTGCCTCGGGTCGTTGATCGCGACGAGCTGCTCCGGGCCAATGGACGGCTGAGCGCGTCAGAGTCGGTCGGCAACACGTTGGGGCCGGCCCTCGCCGGGGCTTTGGCGGCCGTGGGCATCGGTTTCGCCTTCCTCGTCGACGCTGTCACGTTCGTCCTCTCGGCCCTGGGAGTCAGCCGGGTCGGGACACTCGAAGAGGAAGGGGTCGAGGGCCGTCCCGGTCGGCTGAGCTGGACCGCGTTGCGGGCCGACATCGGGGTCGGTGTCCGGGCCGTCGTCGAGGACGAGTGGATGCCGCGGGCCACGCTGCTCATCGCCGCCCTCAACATCATGACGGTCGCCGTCGAGGGACAGCTGGTCCCGTACGTGCGTCTGCTGCTCCACCGCGGCCCCGTCGCCGTCGGCGTTCTCTTTGCCGTCAGCGGCCTGGCCGGCCTGGTGGCGGCCGCTCTCGTCAGCCGTTCCCACGGCGGACTGCGCGGTGACGTCATGATCGGTGGTGTCGTGGTCGTGGCCGCGGGCGTCGGGGCGGCCGGAGTCAGACCATCGGTGATCACGGCCGCCATCGCACTGGGTTGCGCCGGTGCGGGCGCCATGGTGGCGGGCACCCAGTACTCCGCGCTCCGCCAGCATCGCTTCCCGATCAGGATGCTCGGCCGGGTGGGGATGGCGACTCGAACCGCCTTGCATGGCGTGCTTCCCATCGCCTTTGTTGTCGGCGGCCTCGTGGCCAAGACCTACGGACCCGATGTCTTGTTCGTGGGGTCGGCCGCGGTGGGGCTCGCCGGAGCATTGGGCGTGACGGGCGCCGGCTTGTGGCGACTGCGGTTGGAGGACGCCCGGGCGTCGTCGTCACTCCGGTGACGACGCTGACCCCGCGGTGGGCATAGTTCCCACTTGGGGCAAGCGGGCCACGGTGACATTTTCTGCACCACACGTGCAGGAAGACCGCAACTGGTGACAGAAGTAGTCCCCACCCGTGGTTGGTGCCCCCACCCCCGGAAGGACTCAAGGAGAAGTGCCTGTGCGACGCCGTGCCCTCGGCCTGCTCGTCATCGTCGGCTTGCTGGCCGCCGCGACCATCTTCCGTGCGAGCGCTGACTCGACCTACGCCGTCCAGCGGGGTGTGGTGACCTCGTTCGACGGCACCCCCATCGTCTACAACTACTTCACGCCCGCGGCGGCCTCGGCGGCCACGCCCGTGCCGCTCATCATGCGCACCCACGGCTGGGGCGGTACGGGTGAGACCACGGCCGGCGGGACCCTGGGGAAGCTCCTCGACAACGGCTACGCCGTCGTCACCTGGGACGAGCGGGGTTTCGGGGCCTCCGGCGGCGAGGCCAACGTCGATGACATCAACCTCGAGGGCCGGGACGCGGCCGCCCTTCTCGACGTGATCGCGGCACGACCCGAGATCCTCAAGGAGTCGGGCGACCCCGTTGTCGGGATGACGGGTGGCAGCTACGCCGGCGGCATCCAGCTCGCCCTGGCCTCGATCGACTCTCGAATCGATGCCATCGCCCCTGAGATCACGTGGAACGACCTGAACCGCTCGCTCTGGCAGGGCGATGTCATCAAGCTCGGGTGGGGCGAGCTGCTCTACGGCGCCGGGCTGGCGACGGCCGCCACCGGCGGGTTCGACCCCCGCAGCAACACGGCTGGGATCCAGACCGGGGCCTACGCCCCCTTCATCCACGAGGCCGAGGTCAAGGGCGCCAGTCTTGGCTACCCCGATCAGGCGACCAAGGACGCGTTCGGCCAGAAGGGTTTGGCGACCTACGGCAACGCCACGCGGACGGTGCGCGTGCCGACCCTGCTCATGCAGGGCAAGACCGACACCCTCTTCGACCTGAACGAGGCCTACGCAAACTTCAAGACCGTTGTGGCCAACGGGGCGCCGGCCAAGCTGATCGCCTTCTGTGGTGGTCATGCCGGTTGCCCGTCCTACAACAACGACGGCCCCCTCGCCCGCGCCCACCAGGACGATGCCATTCTCGCCTGGTTCGCCAAGTATCTGAAGGGCGACACGAGCGTCTCGACCGGCGCTGCCGTCGAGTGGTCGCTGGGCAACGGCACCTGGCAGTCAGGTCCGGGGTTCCCGACCGCGGCTGATCCGCAGGGCGCAACCATCGCCGAGGCCCAAGGCAGCGGCTCGGTCGTGAACCCCGGTGCGCTGAACCAGGGCGAGAACCAGGGCACCGCGATCGCCATCGCCGACAGCTCGACGAGCGGCCAGCCCGACACCCTGACCATCCCCGTGGCCACCGCCGGCACCGACGAGCAGGTCGTCGGCATCGGCCAGGTCACCGGCTCGATCACCGGCGTCGGCTCCGGAACCAACCTCATCTTCAAGCTCGTCGACCGGGAGAGCCACCGGGCCATCAACGGCCAGGCCGCCACCCTCCGCGTGGACGGCCCCTTCACTCCCGACATCACCCGGGCCTTCTCCGTCGACCTGGTCGGCGTGGCCGAGCTTTTGCCTGCCGGTCACCACCTCGACCTCGAGGTTTCGACGACAGGGCTGCCCCACGCCACCTATCGCGGCGCCGGGGTCTTCACCGTCGCCGTCGACCGGGTTGCCGTGCCGGTGCTGCCACTCGGCTGACCGTTCCAACACGGAGTCGACAGGCCCGCGCCCCGACCCCGGTCGGTGGCGCGGGTCTGTTGCTTTCACGGCCTGATTTGGGAAGAGTACGTACATCCTGGCGGTTGAACTTGATGCTGTCATTGTCAAGTTTCATCGAAGAGAGGTGCACGTGGCACTGGATCCAAACCGCTGGACACTGAAGACCCAAGAGGCGTTCAACGAGGCCGTCTCGCTGGCCAAGGCCCAGAACCACGCCGAGGTGACGCCCGACCACCTCTTGTCGGCCATGCTCGGCCAAGAGGGCACGGTGGTCCTCCCCGTGCTCGAGAAGGTGGGCATTGCTCCCCTCTCCCTGCGCAACAAGATCGCTGATCGTCTGGCCAAGCTGGCCAAGGCCTATGGGGGCGAAGCGGGGATGGGCCGCGAGCTCCGCGACGCCATGGAGCGGGCCGACACCACCGAGCGCGCCGAGCTCGGCGACGAGTACCTATCGATCGAGCACATCCTGCTGGCCCTGGCCGAGAAGGTCGGGGTCAGCCGTGAGGACCTGCTCCTCGCCCTGCGCGACGTCCGCGGCAGCCACCGGGTCACCAGCCAGAACCCCGAGGAGCAGTTCCAAGCGCTCGAGAAGTACGGCCGCGACCTCACCGAGGCGGCCCGAGAGGGCAAGCTCGATCCCGTCATCGGGCGAGACGAGGAGATCCGCCGCGTCATTCAGGTCCTCAGCCGGCGGACCAAGAACAACCCGGTGCTCATAGGCGAACCGGGCGTGGGCAAGACAGCCATCGTCGAGGGCCTCGCCCGCCGCATCGTCGAGGGCGACGTACCCGAGAGCCTGAAGCGCAAGCGGGTGATCTCCCTCGACCTCGGCTCGATGATCGCGGGCTCGAAGTACCGGGGTGAGTTCGAGGAGCGCCTGAAGGCCGTCCTCAAGGAGATCGCCGACTCCGGTGGCGAGGTCATCACCTTCATCGACGAGCTCCACACCGTTGTCGGGGCGGGCGCGGCCGAGGGAGCCATGGACGCCGGCAACATGCTCAAGCCCATGCTGGCCCGCGGCCAGCTGCGGATGATCGGCGCCACGACACTCGACGAGTACCGCAAGCACATCGAGAAGGATGCCGCCCTCGAGCGTCGCTTCCAGCAGGTGTACGTGGGCGAGCCCTCGGTCGAGGACACCATCGCCATCCTGCGCGGCCTCAAGGAGCGCTACGAGGTCCACCACGGCGTTCGCATCCAGGATGAAGCGGTGGTTGCGGCCGCCGTCCTCTCCCACCGCTACGTCACCGGCCGGTTCCTGCCCGACAAGGCCATCGACCTGATCGACGAGGCGGCGAGCCGGCTTCGCATCGAGATCGACTCGATGCCGACCGAGATCGACGTTGTCGAGCGCCGGATGCGTCAACTCGAGATCGAGCGCGTGGCCCTCGCCAAGGAGACCGACAGTGCCAGCCTCGAGCGCCTGACCAAGCTCGACGAGGAGCTGGCCAACCTCCGCGAGCAGTCCGACGCCATGAAGGCGCACTGGCAGCAGGAGAAGGAAGCGATCGCCACCATCCGGGCCCTCAAGGAGGAGCTCGAGGCCAAGCGCAACGCCGTCGAGCGGGAGGCCGACCTCGAGCGAGCGGCCGAGATTCGCTACGGCCAGATCCCCGAGCTCGAGCGCCAGGTCGAGGAGGCCACCAAGCGGCTGGCCGAGCTGCAGACCACCCAGAAGATGCTGAAGGAAGAGGTCGACGCCGAGGACGTCGCCGAGGTAGTCGGCAAGTGGACCGGTGTCCCCGTGAGCCGTTTGCTCGAAGGCGAGGTCGCCAAGCTCATTCGCATGGAGGACGTCCTCCACCAGCGCGTGGTCGGCCAAGACGAGGCGGTCGCGGCGGTGGCCAACGCCATCCGCCGCAGCCGCGCTGGGCTTTCGGACCCCGATCGGCCCATCGGCTCGTTCCTGTTCCTCGGGCCGACCGGCGTCGGCAAGACCGAGCTGGCTCGAAGCCTGGCCGACTTCCTCTTCGACGACGCCCGGGCCATGGTGCGCATCGACATGTCGGAGTACATGGAGAAGCACACGGTCGCCCGCCTGGTCGGCGCGCCCCCTGGCTACGTGGGCTACGACGAGGGCGGGCAGCTCACCGAGCTGGTCCGCCGCCGGCCCTATGCCGTGGTGTTGCTCGACGAGATCGAAAAGGCCCACCCCGACGTGTTCAACGTCCTGCTCCAGGTGCTCGACGACGGTCGCCTCACCGACGGTCAGGGCCGCACGGTCGACTTCACCAACACGGTGCTCATCATGACGTCGAACCTTCCTGGGGATCCGGCCGACTTCTTCAAGCCCGAGTTCCTGAACCGGATCGATGAGATCGTGCGCTTCCGGTCGCTCACCGAGGAGGACATCGGTCAGATCGTCGGAATCCAGCTGCAGGAGCTCGACAAGCGGTTGGCGGAGCGACGCCTCATCCTCGAGGTGACCGACGCCGCTCGCGAGTGGCTGGCCCGACGGGGTTACGACCCGAACTACGGGGCTCGGCCCTTGAAGCGGCTCATCCAGCGTGAGATCGGCGACGCCCTTGCGCTCGCCCTCCTCGAGGGTCGGTACAGCGAAGGGGCCACGGTGACGGTGGACGTCAGCGGGGACGACCTCGTTCTGCGCTGAGCCAGCCTTATGCTTCGGCCATGACGCTGGGGGAATCCGGTACGCGGGTTCCCGTGCGCATCCTGGCGTTGGCCGTGGCCGTCCTGCTGATCGCCGGGCTGGTGGGCGCGGCAGTCATCGCTCGGGACCGCCCGGCTGCCCGGGTGACGGCGACCAAGCCTCGCTCCGCCGCTTCGTCGACGACATCGACCACCACCGCCCCTCCCTCGCCCGCCGCCCAGGCCCGTCTCGACGCCCTGGTGACCGAGCTCGAGGGCTTCGTCGAGCGCACGCGCGGCCTGACGTTCACCAGCCGGGTGAAGGTCACCTTGCTCGACGATGCCGCCTTCCGCCGCCAGCTCATGGGTGGAGAGCAGACCGACAAGACGGCGGTCGACAAAGCGGCCAAGGTGCTGCGCGCCCTGGGTCTCATCGGCCAGGACGTCGACCTGGCCAAGGCCGAGACCGACCTGCTGGGCGGGTCGGTGGCGGGCTACTACGACCGCAAGGCCAAAGAGCTGTTCGTCCGCGGCGCCGACCCGACCCCGTATGTGCGCGAGATCCTCGTCCACGAGCTGACGCACGCCCTGCAGCACCAGCACTTCAACATCGACCGGTCTGACCTGGCCGAGGGCAACGACGAGAAGGCTCAGAGCTTCACGGCCGTCATCGAGGGCGACGCCGTGCGCGTGCAGCGTCTCTATCGCAGCCAGCTCTCGGCCGCCGACCGTCGTCGCGCCGACGGCGAGGAGAACAAGCTCGGCGGCGGCGTCCCGAAGACGGTGCCATCGGCGCTGATCGAGCTGTTGCAGTTCCCCTACATCGTCGGTCCCGCCTTCATCCAGGCGATCATGGCCAAGGGAGGCCAGGCCGCCCTCGACGCTGCCTTCACCACACCTCCCACCACCTCCGAGCAGCTCATCGCTCCCGCCAAGTACTCGGCAGGCGAGGGCGAGGCGGTCGTGCCCGAGCCGTCCGCGGGGGGCACGGTCATCGACCGCGGCGACCTCGGTGAGCTCGGGCTGCTGCTGGTGCTCGAGAAGGACGTGGCCCAGGGCGACGCCATCCGGGCCGGCGCGGGCTGGGGCGGGGACAAGTACGTCGCCTGGGACCAAGGCGCGCAGACCTGCGTGCGGGACCGCATGGTGATGGACACGCCGAAGGATCGCTCCGAGGCCATCGAGGCCCTGCGTCGGTGGGCATCGAAGCACGCAGGGGTGAAGATCGACACCTCGCCGACCGGCGGCCCCACCGGCGCCTTCGAGTTCACATCCTGCGGCTAGGGGTCCTCAGCGGGTTGGGCGCGGCAGCCGAACCACCGAGATCGGAGGGGGGCGTGGCGGCCGACTAACCTCCTCCTAACGTCGGGACTCCACCGGGGAGCCCAGGCGGGAGAGCCACGTGCCGGCCACAGTCGTCGTCGGAACCCAGTGGGGCGACGAGGGAAAAGGAAAGCTCACCGACCTCATCGCCAAAGAGATGGCGATGGTGGTGCGCTACCAGGGTGGCCACAACGCCGGGCACACCCTCGTCGTCGACGGTGAGACGTTTGCCCTGCAGCTCATCCCCAGCGGCGTGCTCTACGGGCACATCACCCCGGTCATCGGCAACGGAGTCGTGGTCGACCCCGGTGTGCTGCTGGCCGAGATCGACAAGCTCGAGGCCAAAGGGGTCGACTGCGGCCGGCTCAAGGTGAGCGGCAACGCCCATCTGATCATGCCGTACCACGGCGAGCTCGACCGGGCGACCGAGCGGCGACTCGGCAAGAACAAGCTCGGCACGACCAAGGGCGGCATCGGCCCCGCCTATGCCGACAAGGCCTCACGCGTCGGCCTGCGAGTCCAGGACCTGCTCGACCCAAAGATCTTCCGTCAGAAGCTCGAGGTCGTGGTCAAGGAGAAGAACGCCCTGCTGGCCAAGGTCTACAACCGCCTCCCGCTCTCGGCCGACGACATCGCCGATCGCTACCTGGGCGAGTACGCCCCACGCATCGAGCCGCTGATCGCCGACACGGTCTCGCTGGTACACGAGGCCCTCGACGCTGGTCAGCACGTCCTGTTGGAGGGCGCCCAAGCCACCTTCCTCGATCTCGATCACGGCACCTATCCCTTCGTCACCTCGTCCAACCCGGTAGCAGGGGGAGCGTGCGTCGGCGCTGGCATCGGGCCCCGGCACATCGATCGAGTGGTGGGCATCGCCAAGGCCTACGTCACCCGTGTGGGCTCGGGACCGTTCCCCACCGAGCTGTTCGGGTCGGTCGCCGACGATCTGATCGAGCGGGGTCACGAGTACGGGACCAACACCGGCCGACGCCGCCGGGTCGGCTGGTTCGACGCGGTGATGATGCGCCAAGCGGTCCGGCTGAACTCGCTGTCAGAGATCGCCCTCACCAAGCTCGACCTCCTCGACCCCTTCGAGACGGTCAAGGTCTGCGTGGCCTACGAGGTCAACGGCGAGCGCCACGAGCACCTGCCCTATCACCAGTCCGACCTCCACAGAGCGGTGCCGATCTACGAAGAGCTCCCCGGTTGGGGCGCCGACCTCTCGGCCGCCACCCATCTCGCCGACCTGCCGGCCGCGGCCCAGGACTACGTGGCCTTCCTCGCCGAGCAGGCCGGCGTGCCGATCCGTTTGGTCGGGGTCGGGCCCGGCCGCGAACAGTTCGTCCACTTCGCGGCGTGAGTCAGATGCGCGTCGCGGTCATCGGCAACGGCGGGCGCGAGCACGCCCTCCGGTCCGTCCTCTCGCGCACGGCTGAGATTGTCGAGCGGCCCAACGATGCCGACCTCGTCGTGATCGGTCCCGAGACGCCGCTCATCGCCGGACTGGCTGACGAGCTCCGGGCGTCTGGGCTCCGCGTCTTCGGGCCCGGCGCAGACGGTGCCCGCCTCGAAGGCTCCAAGGCCTGGATGAAGGAGGTCCTGCAAAGCGCCGGGATCCCGACCGCACGGCACCAGGCCTTCGCCGATGCCGAGGGCGTTGCCGGCTTCCTCGAATCCCTGCCTGGTCCGTACGTGATCAAGACCGATTACCAGGCCGCCGGCAAGGGCGTGCTCGTGACCGACTCGCTGGTCGCGGCGGTGGACGATGCGAGGGCCAAGCTCGAGCACGGCGGGATCATCATCGAAGAGGGGATGACGGGACCGGAGCTGACGTTGCTCTGCGTGTGCGACGGGCGCCGAGCAGTGGCGCTGACCCCGTCCCGAGACCACAAGCGGGTGGGCACCGGCGACGTCGGGCCGATGACCGGCGGCATGGGCGCCTTCTCGCCCGTCGAGGGCGTCGACGGTGACGCCATCGCCAAGGCGATCGTCCAGCCCACGCTCGACGCCTTGCGCCAACGCGGCATCGACTACCGCGGCGTCCTCTACGCCGGCCTGATGCTGACCCCCGACGGTCCCAAGGTGGTCGAGTACAACGTGCGCTTCGGCGACCCCGAGACTCAGGTCGTGCTGCCCCGGTTCGCGGGCGACCTTGCAGCCTTCCTCTCGGAGGCGGCGGCGGGCGATCTGCAGGCCGAGCCCAGCTTCATCGATGACGCGTGGGTCACGGTCGTGCTGGCCACGGAGGGGTATCCCGGGCCGGTGCGGACCGGTGATCCCATACGCGGCCTCGACGAGGCTGCGACCCTCGAGGGCGTCACCATCTTCGAGGCGGCGGTCGCTCGGGATGGCGACGGCGTCGCCCGCACCGCGGGAGGGCGCGTGGTCAACGTCTGCGGCTCGGCCGCGACCCTCGCCGAAGCCCGCCGCCGGGCCTACGCAGCCGTCGAACAGATCTCATTCACTGGCATGCACTATCGGAAGGACATTGCGTCATGACTGCCTACAAAGTGGCGATCCTCATGGGGTCGCCCAATGACAAAGAGAAGATGGCTGGGGCCTCGGAGATGCTCTCCCGCTTCGGGGTCGAGGTCGACGAGCGGGTGCTCTCGGCTCACCGCAACCCGGCTGACGTTGCCGCCTTTGCCTCCGGCGCTCGCGCCGACGGCTTCGCCGCCCTCATCTGCGGCGCTGGGATGGCGGCCCACCTGGCTGGCGTCGTCGCCGCCCACACCACCCTGCCGGTCATCGGCGTTCCCCTTTCAGGCGGCGCCCTCAACGGTACGGACGCCCTTTACGCCACGGTGCAGATGCCGAAGGGGATCCCAGTGGCGACGGTTGCCATCGACGGTTCCGCCAACGCGGGAATCCTGGTCGTCGAGATGTTGGCGATCACCGACAAGGGGCTGGGCCAGAAGCTCGATGACTTCCGGGCCGGAGGCGCCCGGTGAGGGCAGGGGTTCTAGACCCGGCTGGCGCGACGCCTGCGCCCACCCGGGCGACGGACGCCGGCGGCGACCAAGGCGCAGGGGATGCAGAAGGGGGGCTTCTCGGGCCCGTACGTGTAGACGAGGCAGTCGGCACAGAAGTCATCGCCGCAGGTCCGGCAATTCGCCGATGCGGTGTCGAACGGATGCTTCCTGCAGGCCGCCATGACGTCCCTCCACATGCCCTCGCCAAAGTACGACCACCGATCGCAGCCGCCAATGAGTCAATCGGCCTAAGTTCCCGATTCCTTGAGCACGGGGGCGGAGCGCGCCCGTGATCCCCCGCTACTCCCTGCCCGAGATGGCGGACTTGTTCACTGATGAGGCTCGGTTCACGACCTGGCTCGAGGTTGAGATCCTCGTCGTCGAGGCGTGGGCCCAGCTCGGTGTGGTGCCCGCCCAGGAGGCCCGGGCCGTGCGGGACCGGGCCCCCGTGGTCGACGCCGGCATGGTCGCCGCCATCGCCGAGCGGGAGCAGGTCACCGACCACGACGTCGCCGCTTTCGTCGATGTCGTCCAAGGCGCCATCGGCCCGCCGGCCGGCAACTGGGTGCACTACGGGCTCACGTCGTCGGACGTGGTCGACACGGCGCTGAGCCTCACCCTCACGCGGGCCTCGGATCTCCTCATCGAGGCGGCGAGCGCCCTCATCGACGTGCTCAAGGCTCGGGCGCTCGAACTGCGCGACGCGGCAATGGTGGGTCGCACCCACGGCATCCATGCCGAGCCCACGACGTTCGGCACCAAGCTGGCTCTCTGGGCCCTGCAGGCCGATCGCGACCGTGATCGGCTCCGCACGGCCCGGCGGCGCATCGCGGTTGGGAAGTTGAGCGGAGCGGTCGGCACGTATTCCAACATCGATCCCTCGGTTGAGGCTCATGTCTGCGCGGCCCTCGGCCTCGAGGCGGTGCCCGCCACCCAGGTGATCGCCCGCGACCGGCACGCCGAGTACCTGTGGGCCTGCGCATCGGTCGGGGCCAGCGTCGAGCTCATGGCCACCGAGATCCGTCACCTCCAGCGCACCGAGGTGGGAGAAGCCCGTGAGCCCTTCCGGGCCGGGCAGAAGGGGAGCTCGGCCATGCCCCACAAGCGCAACCCCATCAAGACCGAGCAGCTCTCGGGTCTGGCCCGTGTGCTGCGGGGCAACCTCGGGGCCGGGCTCGAGGACGTGGCCCTCTGGCACGAGCGCGACATCAGTCATAGCTCGGTCGAGCGGATCATCCTCCCGGACTCGAGCCTGCTCGCCTACTACGTGCTGCGCCGGGCCGCGGCGGTGATCGAGGGCTTGGTGGTCGATCGGGAGCGCATGCTCGAGAACCTCGAGCTCTCGCACGGTCTGGTGTTCAGCCAGCCCGTCCTGCTGGCCCTCGTGGCGGGGGGGATGACGCGCGATGACGCCTACCGGATCGTGCAGCGCAACGCCATGGCCGCGTGGGAGAACCGTAAGCCGTTCCGGTCGCTGCTCGAGGCCGACCCCGACGTGATCGTCGACCCCTCGCAGCTCGATGAGGCCTTCTCACTCGAGCATTCGCTTCGCCACACCGATCGTATCTTCGCTGCCCTCGACGACGTCGCGGGCTGACCAGGAAGGACCTATGACTCTCAACCACCTCTACAGCGGCAAGGTTCGCGACATCTACGATGCCGGCGACGGCCGCCTTTTGTTCGTGGCCTCCGACCGCCTGTCGGCGTTCGACGTGGTGATGACCGAGCCCGTCCCCGACAAGGGCCGAG
>JAUTXA010000261.1 GCA_030838265.1 Actinomycetota bacterium
GTCGGCGACACGGTCATCGACGGCACCATCCGCACCCGACTCAACCAGCTGAGAGAGGCACTCTGATGTCTGAGCTGCAGATCGACACCCAGGACATCGCCAACGCCATCAGGTCCCGGCTCGAGGGTTTCACGCCGAGCATGGCGGCGGCCCAGGTCGGCCGCATCATCGAGGTCGGGGACGGCATCGCCCGCGTGGCGGGCCTGCCCGGCGCGGCGGTCAACGAGCTGCTCGAGTTCGAGGGCGGCATCGTGGGACTGGCCCTGAACCTCGACGAGGAGTCGATCGGCGCCGTCATCCTCGGCGACATCCAGCACATCGAGGAAGGCCAGGCCGTCAAGGCCACTGGCCGCCTCCTCTCGGTGCCGGCGGGCGACGGCGTCCTCGGCCGCGTCGTCAACGCCCTGGGCGAGCCCATCGACGGCAAGGGACCGATCACCGACGCCGAGCCTCGGCGCATGGAGATCCAGGCCCCCGGCATCACCGGCCGCAAGCCGGTGCACGAGCCGCTGCAGACCGGCATCAAGGCCATCGACGCCATGACGCCGATCGGTCGAGGTCAGCGCGAGCTGATCATCGGCGACCGCAAGACGGGCAAGACCACGGTCGCCATCGACACGATCCTGAACCAGAAGGGCCTCGGCGTGAAGTGCATCTACGTCGCCGTCGGCCAGAAGGGCTCAACCGTCGCCCAGACGGTGGCGACGCTCGAGAGCCACGGCGCCATGGAGTACACGGTCGTGGTGAGCGCCCCCGCTTCTGACGCTGCGCCCTTCAAGTACCTCGCCCCGTACGCCGGCTGCGCCATCGGCCAGCACTGGATGGAGACCGGCGAGCACGCCCTCATCGTCTACGACGACCTGTCCAAGCAGGCCGAGGCCTACCGCCAGCTGTCACTGCTGCTGCGCCGGCCGCCGGGGCGCGAGGCCTACCCGGGCGACGTCTTCTACCTGCACAGCCGGCTGCTCGAGCGGGCCGCCAAGCTGAGTGACGACCGCGGCGCGGGATCGCTCACCGCCCTGCCCGTCATCGAGACCAAGGCGGGCGACATCTCCGCCTACATCCCGACCAACGTCATCTCCATCACCGACGGCCAGATCTTCATGGAGGCCGACCTCTTCAACTCCGGCGTGCGCCCTGCCATCAACGTGGGCCAATCCGTGTCACGCGTGGGCGGCGCCGCCCAGATCAAGGCCATGAAGAAGGTGTCCGGCACCCTCAAGATCGACCTGGCCCAGTTCCGCGAGCTCGAGGCGTTCGCGACCTTCGGGTCCGAGCTCGACAAGGTGTCGCAGTCCTACCTCGACCGCGGCTACCGCTTGGTCGAGCTGCTGAAGCAGGGCCTCAACAGCCCCATGTCGGTCGAGGAGCAGGTCGTCTCGATCTACGCCGGCACCGGCGGCTTCCTCGACGACATCCCCGTCGAGGACGTGAAGCGATTCGAGCAGGAGCTGCTCGCCTACGTGCGGGGCCGCCACAGCGACGCCCTCGACACCATCCGCACCTCCGGCGACGTCCCCGAAGGCGATGGCCTCAAGGACATCATCAACGGCTTCAAGGAGATCTTCCAGCCGACGCAGACGGAGGAGAAGCAGGAAGGAGAGGCGGGCTAACCAATGGCGGGAGGTACGGAGCGGATCCTCAAGCGACGCATCAAGTCGGTGCAGTCGACGAAGAAGATCACGCGCGCCATGGAGCTGATCGCCGCCTCACGCATCGTGCGGGCCCAGCAGCGCGTCGCCGCGGCCCGGCCCTACGCCGAGGAGATCACCAAGGTGATCGAGAACCTCGCCGCCGGCGGTGCCGGGCTCGCCCACCCGCTGTTGCAGGAGAAGGAAGACGTCCGCACCGTCGGGTACGTCGTCATCACCGCCGACCGCGGCCTGGCCGGCGCGTACAACGCCAACGTCATCCGGCTGGCCGAGCGCTCGCTGAAGCGCGCCCAGAACGAGGGCAAGGACTACTCTCTCATCCTCGTCGGCAAGAAGGGCGAGAGCTACTTCCGCTACCGCAACTACAAGATCGACGCGTCCTTCGAAGGCATGGGCGACCAGCCGACCTACGAGGACGCCCGCCAGGTCGCAGCCAAGGTGATCGAGGCCTACGAGGAGGGTCGGGTCGACCGCGTCGAGCTCGTCTTCACCCGGTTCCTCTCGGTCGGCAGTCAGCGGCCTGTCGTCCACCGCTTCATCCCTCTCGACCGCAGCGCCATCGAGGAGAAGACCGAAGCGCACGAAGGTCCGACGGCGGATTATGAGTTCGAGCCCGAGCCGAGCGAGATCCTGTCCCGCCTGCTTCCGCGTTACGTCGAGGCTCGCCTCTACAGCGCCATGCTCGACGCGGCGGCGTCCGAGCATGCGGCCCGGCAGCGGGCCATGAAGTCCGCCACCGACAACGCCGAGGACCTCATCACCCGGCTCAGCCGGCAGATGAACCGGGCCCGCCAGGACGCCATCACCACCGAGATCATGGAGATCGTCGGTGGCGCCGAGGCCCTGCGCCAGGGCAAGTCAGATGAGAAGGACTACTTCGTCGACACCGTGGTGAGTCGCGACGTCCTTCCCGACCAGATCGATCCGAGCAGGAGATAGTGAGATGACCATCGCCGAAGAGCGCACGAGCGGGGCGGAAGCC
>JAUTXA010000267.1 GCA_030838265.1 Actinomycetota bacterium
GCTGCTGAAGCCGACTGCGGGGACAGCCCGGGTGGCGGGCTACGACGTGGTGAAAGAAGCGGCCATGGTGCGCCGCGCCATCGGGGTGGCGTTGCAGGACGCGGCCATCGACCCCCTCATGACCGGCACCGAGCTTCTGCGGCTGCAAGCCGTGCTGCATGGCATCAGCCGCCCCCGGGCCGAGGCCCGGGGCGCCGAGCTGCTCGAGCGGGTGGGGCTGACGGCCGCCGCCGACAGGCGGGTGGGGACCTACTCGGGTGGCATGCGCCGGCGCCTCGATCTGGCGTTGGCGCTCGTGCATGAGCCCGAGGTCCTCTTCCTCGACGAGCCCACCACCGGCCTCGACCCGATGAGCCGGGTGGCGTTGTGGGACGAGGTGCGGGCCCTCAACACCGAGCACGGCACGACCGTCTTCCTCACCACCCAGTACCTCGAGGAGGCCGACCAGCTGGCCGGCCGCATCGCCATCATCGATCAGGGCCGCATCGTGCGCGAGGGTGCGCCGGCCAAGCTCAAGGCCGAGGTGGGCTCACCGACGTTGAGCGTCACCATCGCCGAGGAGAACACCGACAAGACCAGGCAGATCCTCACCGGGTTCGGCGAGATCGTGCCCGGCAAGCATGGCGGCCTTGGGGTCCGCCTGCTGGGCGGCGCCGCCGACATCCCCCGCGTGGTGCGGGCCCTCGACGACGCCGGCATCGTTGCCGAGGGGATGGAGCTGACCGCGCCCAGCCTTGACGACGTGTTCGCAGAAGCAACCGGCCGTCGTCTCGAGGGCGCCGCCGAGGGGGCCGACCAAGGGGTCGAGCAATCGTGAGGGGCGGCTGGGGGCCCGTCCTGGCCCTGAGCAAGCGGTCGGTGGTGAACACGATCCGCCAGCCGCAGTTCGTCATCCCGTCCCTCTTCTTCCCGCTCTTCTTCGCGGCCCTCAACGTGGCCTCGTTCAACAAGTCGATCGGGCTTCCCGGCTTCCCGAAGGTCGACTCGTTCCTCGACTTCATGCTGGCGGCCACCGTCGTGCAGGGAGTGCTCTTCGGCGCCACCGGTGGCGGCAACGACATGGCGGTCGACATCCAGGACGGCTTCTTCGACCGCCTGGTCGCCTCGCCGGTTCCCCGCTGGTCGATCCTCGTTGGCCGCCTCGGCGGGGCGGCCGCCCTCGGTGCCGCCCAGGCCACCCTCTTCACCGGGATCATGGTGCTCTTCGGGGCCAGCATCAAAGGCGGCATCCCCTCGTTCCTCGCCATCGTGGTGGTGTCGGTGGTGCTGGCCGTCGCCATCGGCGGGTTCGCCGTGGCCCTCGCCCTGCGCAGCGGGTCGGCCGAGGCGGTGCAGGCCTCGTTCCCCATCTTCTTCATCTCGCTCTTCCTGTCGTCGGCCTTCTTCCCCCGCCAGCTCATGCACGGCTGGTTCAAGACGGCGGCCACCTACAACCCCATCTCGTGGATGGTCGAGGGCCTCCGCAACCTCGTCATCCGCGGCTTCGACCTCGGTCAGGTGGGCCGAGCGCTGGCGGTCTCAGGCGGGCTCGGCGTGGTGTCGATCACCCTGGCGTCCCTGGCTCTGCGCTCACGGGTGAGGTCGGCATGAGCGCCGCCACCGAGACGGTGCGTGCCGCGCCGGACGAGGGCGGGTCGCTGGCCGCGGTGACGGCCAAGCTGGCGGGCCGCAGCCTGATGCTGATCCCGCGCGTCCCGTCGACCTTCATCCCCTCGCTCGTCTTTCCCATCTTCCTGGTGGTCGCCTTCAGCGGAGCCTTCAGCGCCCTGGTCAAGCTGCCGGGCTTTCCCGTCCCGAAGATGATCGATTGGGTGCTGCCCATGGCCATCGTGCAGGGGGCGGCGTTCGCCGGCATCACCACCGGGCTCGGCGTGGCCCGCGACCTCGAGGGGGGCTTCTTCGACCGCCTGCGACTGGCGCCGGTGCGACCCACCGCCTTGGTGACGGGGCCCCTGCTGGCCGCGGCCGGGCGCTCCCTGCCGCCCTACCTGATCGTGCTCGTGGTCGGCCTGCTCTCGGGGGCACGAATGCCGGGTGGCATCCCGGGTGCCCTCGTCCTGCTGGTGGCCTCGGTCGGCATCGCCATCGTCGCCGGGGGATGGGCGGTCGGGCTGGCCCTGCGCATCAAGTCGATGCAGGCCGCGCCCCTGATGCAGGTCGGCGTCTTCCTGCTGATCTTCCTCTCGACCGCCCAGGTTCCCCTGTCGGTCATGACCGGCTGGCTGCACACGGTGGCCCGCTTCAACCCCATGACTTACGTGCTCGCTCTGGGTCGTCAGGGCTTCATCGGCGGCCTCACCTGGCACGAGAGCTGGCCCGGCCTGCTGGCCCTCGGCGCCGGGTGTGTCCTGTTCACCCTCTTTGCCGTCCGGGGACTGCGCTCGTTCACCGATTGATGAACACCAGTGACGCCGGTCACCACGGCGGGCGGGGTGCCAGGCCCATGCGCGACACTTGAGCCGTTCGTTACCCAGGGAGGGAATGGGAGATGCTCCCGGCAGAATCCGACGGCGGATCCCGAGCATCGTTGCGGGCCTCCGACACCGATCGCGACCGATGCGTCGAGATGCTGCGCGAGCAATGTGGCCAAGGCCGCATCACCCTCGCTGAGTTCGAGGAGCGCGTCGACGTGGTCTTCTCGGCCCGCACCCTCGCCGAGCTCGACGGCGTGGTCAACGACCTGCCCGTCCACGTGCCGTCGACGGCCCCTCAGTCCGCCGCGCCGGGCGCGGGGCGTCGGGCCGCCACCCGGGTCAGCAACGCGGGACGGATGATGATCGCCATCCTGGGCGAGAACACCCGGCGAGGGCGCTTCCGGGCCCCCGAGTCGATGACGGCGGTCGCCCTCCTCGGTGAGTGCACCGTCGACCTCACGCAGGCCTCGTTCTCAGACGGTCACCTGCTCCTGACGGCAGTGGCGACTCTGGGCTCGATCACGGTCATCGTGGCGGACGGGGTCCACGTCGAGATGGCCGGCCTCGCCCTGTTGGGCGAGAAGAGCTGCGAGGTCGATTCCGACGCGCCGCTCGATGGCGCGCCGGTCGTCACCGTGCGGGCGCTGGCCATGCTGGGCGAGATCCGCGTGCGGGTGCTCACCAAGAAGGAGCGCATCAAGCGGGAGCAGCGTGCTCGAGCCTGACGGCGAGCGCCGGCCCGAGGTTCTTGTCTCCGACCTCGAGCGCCAGCAGCTGATCGACAGCCTTCGGCAGCACACGGCCGAGGGGCGCCTGACGCTCGACGAGTTCTCCGAGCGGGTCGGCCTGGCCCTCGCCGCCCGCACGTCGACCGAGCTCGTCCCCCTGACCGCCGACCTGCCCGCCGGCGCCGAGCCGGTGCCCGAGACCCGACGCCGGCGCATGGTGAAGTGGACAGTCGCCGTCATGAGCGGCTCGACCCGCCGTGGCCGTTGGCGCGTCGGCGAGCAGACCACCGCGGTGGCGTTCATGGGCGGCTGCTACCTCGACCTTCGCAAGGCCGAGTTCGAGGGACCGGAGATCGAGATCACGGCGGTCGCCTTCATGGGTGGCATCGACATCGTCGTCCCCGAAGGTGTCGAGGTCGACCTCGGCGGCTTCGCCTTCATGGGCGGAAAGGAGGCCAAGGTCAAGGCCGTCCCCGTGATCCCCGGCTCGCCCCTGGTGCGGGTGCGGGCCTTCGCCTTCATGGGTGGGGTGACCGTCCGCAGCAAGCCCATCCGGGAGGCCAGCGACGTCAACGACCCCGATGCCAAGGGGCCGGGACAGCGCCGTGAGCGCGATCGCGGTCGGGACCGGAACCGCGATCGGGGCCACCGGCACGGCCATGACCACGGCGAGGAGTTTCCGCTCGAAGCGCCGGAGCTCCCGAGCGTTCCGCTCCGTCCCCGTCAGGTCGATGTCACGCCATCCGACCTGGCGTCCATCGCCGATACCGCGCCGGAGGGCACGGTCACCATCCTCTTCAGCGACATCGAGGGCTTCACCGAGATCAACGAGCGGTTAGGCGATGCCGCGGCGCGCGTCGTGCTGCTCGATCACAACCGCATCGTGCGCGAGCAGGTGACGAGCTGCGGCGGCTACGAGGTCAAGTTCCAAGGCGACGGGTTCATGGTCGCCTTTGCCGGCGCCGGGAAGGCGTTGCGCTGCGCCATCGAACTGCAGCGGGCACTCGACTCTTGGTCGACCAACGAATCGAGCGAGCCGCTGAAGGTGCGCATTGGTCTTCACACCGGTGAGGTGGTGAAGGAAGACCAGGACTTCTTGGGCCGAACGGTCACCGTGGCCTCCCGCATCGCCGATCAGGCCAAGGGGGGCGAGATCCTCGTGTCGTCGTTGCTGCGGGAGCTGGCCGCGTCGACCGGCGACTTCTCGTTCGACGAACCCACAGAAGCTGTGCTCAAGGGCCTCGGCGGCAC
>JAUTXA010000270.1 GCA_030838265.1 Actinomycetota bacterium
AGATCGTGGCCGATCGTGGGCCTCGCCGGCTGCAGCCGCGATCGCCTCCCCCGCCGCCGCCATCGCTGGTTCGACCTCGAGTTGCTGGCCGGGCCCGACGTGCCGTCCGACGCCCATCGGGACGCGCTCGACGGGGACGAGGCGGCCTGCGCCTTCGAGCTGGCCTCGTCTCGGGCGACCGAGCGCCTGCTCATCGCGGTGGTCGGCGACGACTCGGCTTCTCTCGCGCCGGGCTCAGGGTTCAGCCTCCCGGAGCTCCCCGGGTGACCTAGGGGCGGGGGACGCGGGCCCAGGCGGTGACGATGGCGGGGAGGGACTCGGCCATCAAGGCGAGGAACTCTTCGTCGCGGCCCGGGGACCCCTCCTCCATCCAGTGCAAGACGGCCTCGACGACATAGGAGACGAGGGTCTCGGCCGCCCATCGCTCGCGCAGTCGCCCGCTGACGCCCACCGCCGCGAGCAGGGCGCGGGCGAACTGGTTGGCTCGCTCCCGGAAGGCGGCGGCGTGGGCCGCGAAGGCGGGCTCGCGCGCCGCGTGACGCCACAGCAGGACGAAGCCGTCGGGGTCCTCGCGCCCCACGACGAGCAAGGCGCGGACCGCACCCAACGCCATCCGGCCGTCGGATGCGGCGACCGTCTCCAACGCGAGGCGGGCGGCCACCCGCTCGAGCACCGCGGAGTAGAGCTCCTCCTTCGAGGCGAAGTGGCGGTAGATGATCAGCCGGGTGACGCCGGCCTCGGCGGCCACGTCATCCATCGACGTCTCGGAGAACCCGCCACCCACGAAGGCGGTGGCGGCGGCACCGAGGATGGCGGCCCGCCGTTCTGGTCGGGCGAGGAGCTTGCCTGTCACGCCCCCAACTGTATACGCTCGTGTATACACCTGACGCGGAGGTATGGGGCATGACCGATCTCCAGACGACCTGGACCGAGCACGAGCTGCTCGAGACCCACCCGATCGAGGAGCCCCTCTGGGCGGGCGGCGTGAAGTGCCACGGCGGCTTCGACGCCGACGGCCAGTACGTGTCGCCGCGGACCCTCAACCGCTTCCCCGCCATCCGCAACTGGCAGGAGCAGCGCAAGGCCCAGTTCGGCACTGACATCCTCGACATCGAGCTGTCGTCTTGGCCCGAGCACTACCCGAGCGTCGACCAGTCGCGGTATCTCATCTCCGAAGGCGTGACCGCGCCGTTCGTCTCGATCCTCACCCGCATCGGCACAGTCGAGGGCTTCGGCTCGATGATCCGCTACTCGGTCATGCCCGACATGCAGGCCTGCTTCGACGAGGAGATCACCGGCACGGCCATGTCCCACCTCGACGGCGGTCTCTACGAGGCCCACGCCCGAGACGAAGCCGGCTTCGGTGACGAGGGCGGTCACAAGCAGATGTGGTTCGCGGCCCGCGACATCGCCTTCGACAACCCGGTGACCAAGGACGAGACCGAGTTCATGTTGGCCCGCATGGGCATCGGGGCCAAGCCCGGCGCCCCCGACGTGAGCGGCGCCCGCAAGCAGATGCTGGGCGAGCGCACCTTCGACGACATCGACGTCAACCTCGAGATGCTCATCGCCCGCATGGCCAGCTTGCTGCTCATCGAAATCAGCGCCTACCACACGTTCGCGTGGGCCGAAGAGGTGCTCTCCGACACCGCGTTGGTCTCCGGCGAGGGCGAGGCCGCCCGCCTCGTCTCCTACATCCGCAGCGACGAGGCGCCCCACGTCGAGTACCTGAAGACGACGCTGTCGGAGATGCGGGATCGCACCTTCGTCGGCGAGTCAGGCAAGAAGCACCCCGGCACCAAGATCGTCGGCCAGCTGTGGGATCAGGCCAAGGCCAACTCCTTCGGCGCTCGGCGCGACCAGATGCTGGCCCAGACCTTGGGCGAGATCACCTACGCCCTCGAGGGCAACGCCCGCAAGGACGAGATCCTCGAGCGCTTCCACTCTCTCGGAACCGTGCGGCCCAAGGCCGACGGCACCTGGGAGACGGCGGAGCCGCTCGCCTACTGAGGCTCAGCCGACGTCGACGTCGACGTCGATGCCGCGCCGGAGGTCCGGCGGGACCAGCAAGTCTTTCGCCAGGCCACCGTCATCAGCACGCCGGCCGACACCAGGCCGATGGGCAGGGGCACAAGGGCGCGCAGCTGCTGACGGGTGGCGATGAGGTAGAGCATCCGGCCGAAGCTGGCAACGAGCCCGGCCGCCACCAAGACGACGAAGGCCAACCAGGCGAAGTCGGCCGCCGACGGTCGCTCGGCGTCGCCCATCAGTCGAGGAGCTCGAGGAGGCGTTCGGGTGGGCGGCCGATGACGGCCCGATCGCCCTTGATGATGATGGGCCGCTCGATGAGGATCGGGTGCTCGACCATCGCCGCCACCAGGGTGTCGTCGTCGGCCGTGGCCAGCCCGAGGTCGGCGTAGATCGACTCGCCGGCGCGCATCATTCCCCGCACGCTCTCGAGGCCCAGCAGGCCGGCGACCCGCCTGATCTCCGCCGCCGTCGGCCCGTCCTGCAGGTACGGGACGAGTTCGCACGACTGGCCTCGCTCGTCGAGCAGATCGCGGGCGCCCCGGCACTTCGAGCACGACGGGTTGAACCACACGGTGACGTCCTCAGCCATGGCCGGATTCTGTCACGGGCGTCACCGGAACTCGTCCGGCGCGAGGGAACGTGAGCCAGAAGGTGCTCCCCTGTCCCGGGCTGCTCGACACGCCGACCGCGCCGCCGTGGCTGGTCACCAAGCGCTTCACGATCCAGAGGCCGACGCCCGTCCCCGGGATGCCGGCCTCCTCGCTCTGGGCTGTCCGGTAGAACTGCTCGAACAGGCGGCTCTGCTCGGCTGGCGCCACCCCCGGGCCACGGTCGCTGACATCGAAGCGGACGGAGTCGCCCTCGAGGCGGACGGTGATGGTGACGGTCTCGCCCGACGGCGAGTGCTTCAGGGCATTGGTCACCAGGTTCTCGACCAGGTCGTGGATCACCTTGGCGTGACCGGGGAAGGTGAACCCGTCCGGCACCTCGGAGGATCGCTCGATGCGCACGGCGTCGTTGGTCGGGCCCAGCTCGTCGACCAGTGCGTCAGCGATCTGCACCGGGTCGACGTCGTCGAGAACCAGGTCGGCCGCCGTCTCCTCGGGCGCCACCAAGAAGGCGTCGTTCGAGAGATCGCGGATCCGCTCAAGGGCTCGGGTAAGGGCATCGAAGCTGGCCAACCGGTCGGCGTCGGAGAGACTCTCGCCTTCGTTCTGCAGCACTTCGAGGAAGCCCATGGCCACCGTGATCGGGGTGCGGATGTTGTGGAGGGCGACGTCGGTCAGGGCCTGCTGGGCCAGGGCGGCGTCGGCCTGCATCTCGCGGGCCAACGTCAATGAGACGGCGATCGCCGTCTGGGCCGCCAGCTCAGCGAGGAGCGCTTGGTCGACGTCGTCGAAGGTGCGCTGGCCGGGCTCGTTGGCCACCGCCAGCTCGCCCATCACCGTTGTTCCCTGGGTGACGGGCACGGCCAGCAGGGCGGCGATCGGGGGGTGCTGCACCGGGATGCCGACCCCCGCCGGATGGGCGCGGATGTCGTCGAGCCGGGCCGCCTGGCCCGTGTCGATGGGCACGGCGAGAAGACCAACGACACGAGGCAGGCGGAGGGGGAAGAGGTCACGCGGCGCGTTGTAGACGAACTGCTGGATCTCCGACGTGCTTCCCTCCCGCAAGACGATCAGGGCCGAGAAGGCGGCGCCGGTCAGCGCCTTGGCCTCGTCGACGACGCGCTGCAGGACGACGCCCAGCGTGGTCTCGGCCAGAAGCTCTCGTGCCACGCGGTTGAGGTGCTCGAGCCCCTTGCGGTGGCGCTCTTCCTCGGTGACGTCGCGGAACAGCACAACGGTGACCCGCTCGTCACCAGCCAGGTGCCACGACGATGCGGTGAACACTCGCCCGCACCCGTCGCTGGCGTCCACGATGTCCGACCCCTCGTCCTCGGCAAGGTGCCGCACCACGACCGATCCCGAGCCGAAGACCTCGGCCAGCGCGGCCGCCGGGATGGTGGCCCCACCACCGCGGGGCTCGACATCAAGAAGACCGGCGGCCACCGGGTTCACGGCCACCACCTCGCCGTCGCGAAAGACGAGCACCGGCTGGGCGATCTTCCAGAAGAGCTCGCCGACCGCGCCGGTCATCACCGTGAAGTCTTGGCCCATGCCCTCCTGCTGACGCTGACGGTGCCTGGAGTCTACGGGCGGACTGCCGTGGGTCCCTACAAGCGGGGAGCCGAGCCGACGCGCGGCTTGGCGAAGCGGCCGAGCCCACCCGGCTCGGCGGCAACCGTGGGCTCGTCGCCGGCCAGGGCCCGACCAGCCAGAGGTCCGAGGCGGCGAGGGGCGGGGACGGGCTCGCGGTTGACGAACATTGCGGCGAGCGACCCGAGCAGGAGGATCAGGGCCGCGATGCCGCGCCGATCGTTCAACGGCTTGGTGGTCGCGGCCACGTTGGCCTGGGTGGCGAGGCGGCGGACCGGGGCGGTGGCCGTCCGTCCCTGCTTGCTGGCGGGCAGCGCCGCCGTGAACGGGGCACTGGTGGCGGGAGCGAGGGAGCCGGCGTCGAAGCTGAGGGGCACGTCGCTGGCCCCGAAGTCGGTGATGGGAGGCGGCGGTGGCGTGAACGACGAAGAGGACGACGAGAAGCCGGACGTGGTGGTCAGCGAGGCATCGGTGGGCTTGACGAAGGCGATCGAGAAGCTCGACCCCGCGGGGAATCCGTCGGGCCGGCCCTGGACAGTGCCGGGCACCAGAACGACGTCGAGCAGGTTGTCGACGAGCAGAGGGGTGAGCGCAAACGTGTAGCTCTTCTTGTCGTCGGCCTCTATGCCCTGCACCGACGCCGCGCAGTCGGACTTCGGCGCCGACTCCCATTGCTGCTCACCACTTCCCGACCACGCCGACCCGGCCAGGCAAGCGGCGAGGACCGGAGGGGAATCGGGACTGGCTTTCTCGTCGGCCACCGACAAGGTGAGGATGGGCGAGGTCTGATCCTTGGCCAGGCGGAAGCGGACAGCGGCGACGGCCGAGGCCCCATCGGGCTGGCCCTGCACGAGCAGGCCACCATCAGGCACGTTGGGCGGAGGAGGCACGGTGACGCCCTTCTGGCTGGCCTTGTACCACCAGGCTGCTGTGTCGAAGGTGGCCCCACCGCCGTCGCCCCAGGCCGAGCCCGCCATGGTCGCGGCGCCCACGAAGAGAAGGCCGGCGACGACCAATCGGCGGGGGCGGGGTCGCAACATCAACGACTCCCCGCCTCGGCGGCCGCCTTGCCGCTGCGGTTGATGACAGTCGAGTCCGTGCCCAGGTACGAGGCCACCACGTGCTCGTTGCGCACCACCTCGTCCGGGGTCCCCTCGGCGATGGGCTGGCCCAGCTCGAGGGCGATCATGCGGTTCGACACGGTGGTGATGAGCGGCATGTCGTGCTCGATGATGAGCATCGAGCAGCCCGCCTCGGCCTTGATGCGCTCGAGCAGCGGGCCAAGGGCTTCGGTCTCGCGCTGAGCAATGCCCGACGAGGGCTCGTCGAGCAGGAGCACCTTGGGATCGTGGGCGATGGCCATGGCCAGGTCGACGATGCGCCGAGTGCCGGTCGACAGCTCGCGGACGAACTTGTCGCGGAAGGCACCGAGGTTCATGAGCTCGATCAGGTCGTGCACCGTCCAGGCCACGTCTTCCTCCTGGCGGAGGATGAGGGGAAGGCCCAAGGTCGAGGCCACGTGGTCGCGGACCTCGAGGTGGCGTTCGAGGCCGATGGCCACGTTCTCGGCCACCGTGAGCGAGGGGATGAGGCGGGCGTCCTGGAACGAACGGCCCAGGCCCAGCCAGGCTCGCTTGTCGGGCGCCAGCCGGGTGATGTCCTCGCCGTCGAAGAGGATGCGACCGGCGTCGGGCAGGATGAAGCCCGAGATCAGGTCGAAGATGGTGGTCTTGCCGGCGCCGTTGGGCCCGATCAAGCCCAGGATCTCACCCTCGTGGAGCTGGAAGCTGGCGTCGTTGACGGCCCGGATGCCACCGAAGCGCTTCACCAGCTCGGACACCTCGAGGACGACCGGCGCAGCGGTGAGGTTCGGCTTCTCCGCTCGGGCCGAGGCCGCTGGCTTGGCTCCGGTGGTCTTTGGGGCCGCCCCTTCCAGGAAGACCGATCGAACGATGTCGTCGCGCTCGAGCAGCTCGGCGGTCGGGCCGCTGAAGCGAACCTCGCCCTTCTCCATGAAGAAGGCCCGTTCGGCCACGGTGAGGGCGACGTTGAGCGACTGCTCGACCAGCACGATGGCAGTGCCGTTGTCGCGGATGCGGCCCACGATGACGAGTAGCTGCTCGACGATCGTCGGAGCCAGGCCGAGCGAGAGCTCGTCGATCATGAGGAGCTTCGGCTTGGCGATGAAGGCCATCCCGAGAGCGAGCATCTGCTGCTCCCCGCCCGAGAGGTTGCCCGCCATCTGGTCGATCCGCTCCCGGAGGCGGGGGAAGAGGTTCAGGACTTCCTCGTTGGCCGTCTTGAGATAGTTGGGATCGTCGCGGTACAGCCAGCCCGCGGCCCGCAAGTGCTCGGCCACCGTGAGGGTCGGGAACACCGCCTTGCCACCGGGGACCTGGACGATGCCCATGCGCGCCGTCTGCACGGCGTCGGCGTGGGTGATGTCGCGCCCGTCGAAGAAGATGGCTCCGCCGATCGGGTCGACCACGCCGCTGATGCCCTTCAGCAAGGTCGACTTGCCGGCGCCGTTGGTGCCGAGCAGGGCCACGATCTCGCCCGCCTTGACGTCGAGGTCGACGCCGAAGAGGACCTGGACCTGGTCGTAGGCCACCTCGACGCCGCGGCACACCAGGAGGGTGCTGCCGCCCACCTCGAGGCGCTGGCGGCGCAGCTCGGCCGTGAGGGCGAGCGTGTTGAGGGCACGACGAGTGTCCTCCTCGACGAACTTGTGGGCCGAGGCCAGGATCAGCCCGCCGATGATCCAGTAGGGAACGGTGGCGAACAGGCCCCAGCGCAGGCCGTAGTTGTCGGAGATGCGGCTGATGCCGGGGAGGAAGTAGAGCAACCACACGCCGCTCACGATGAAGAGCGATCCGAAGCTGAACGACAGCGAGCGGACGCGTGCCGGCGAAACGAAGGCCTGCATGCCGAGGAACGGCGGGAAGAAGATGCCGGCCACGAAACTGGTGGCGATGCCGATGAGCACCCACGGCACGACCCAGGGCACCACCGACAAGATCAGGAGGCCCACGCCGACAGCCGCCAGGGTGAGCCCGTCCCGCTTGAGCGGCTCGCCCATGCCCTTGGCCAGCCAGCCCATCGTCCATTTGCCCGACATGCGGATGCCGCCGAACGTGGCCAGGGCGTTGACACCCGTGATCACGCCTCGAGAGAAGCTGCTGATGTGGAACTCCCGCTCGAGGAACAGCGGGAGGAGGTAGGCCAGCGGCACCAGACCGGCCCCGATGAAGAGCCACGAGAAGTACTGACGGCGAAGGGTCTTCACCGCGAAGAGGGTGCGGGTGGCCTCATTGAAGGGCACGGGCTCCTCGGCCTCGACCTCGAGAGCGTTCTCTGGGTCGTCGGTGCCGCCCCTGATCGGCTCCTTGAGGCGAAGGGCGAAGAAGGCGGTGATGAGGACGGGGATGGGCGCCACCCAGAAGGCGGCCCGCCAGTTGTTCGAGGCCAGGGCGGTCACGCCACCGGCCACGATCGAGCCGGCGATGGTGCCGAGGTAGACGGCATTGCGGTGGGTGGCGAAGACCTGGGGCCGGTCCTCGGGCTTGTAGTAGTCGGCCAGCAACGAGGTGTGGATGGGGTCGTTCACCAAGCGCCCGATGCCGTTCCCGATGCGGATCAGGATGAGCAGGGCCAACAGGTGGACGAGGCCGGTGAGGAGTGAGAAGACGCCGGCCACGATGGCGCCCGCGAACACCAGCTTCCGGCGGGGTAGCCGGTCGCCGTAGAAGCCGACGGGAATGGCCAGCAGCAGCACGATCGAGAGGTTCAGCACCACGATCACGCCGAAGGCGGTGTCGGTGAGGTGGAAGGCCCTCTGGATGTTGGGGGCCAGGACGTTGAACGCCGCCGTGTCGAACTCGTCGAAGAAGAACAGCAGGAAAAGCAGGGCTAGGGGGTAGATGTCGAGTCCGCCGGTGACCCGTTCGAAGGGCCGGCGCAAGAGCTTCGTCATTCCCCTTCACCCCCCTGGCGGCTGCGCCGCCGGCTCGACCCTCGGGTGCGAGTCCGGCCGCTCGACTCCGAGCCGCTCCCGTTTCCGTTGGTGGTCGCCACCGCGGTGGTGACCAGCTCGCCCTGGTCGTCGGCGGTCACGCCGGCAAAGTGCTCGTGCTCCCGGGCCTGGGCCAGCACGACCTCTTCGCCGCAGGCCGGGCACGTGATCGTCTCCCCCGTCTCGATGAAGCTGACCGAGTCGACGTGACGCTCGGCCTCGACGAGGACGTGGTCGGCTTCCTCCGAGTCGAGGACCAACGAGTCGGCCACCAGGCTGGGGACGTGGATGTTCATCCGCGCCGCGATCATCCGAAGGAAGTAGTCGCGGATGCGGAACATGCCTTCCGAGAGGCCGCCGGGCAGGAAGAGGAGCAGGAAGAGCAGACCCACGCCGGTGGTGAGAACGTCGATGTGCTGGATCGACCCGCCGAGCAGCAGGGGCAAGCCGACGACGTACATGGCCCCGAGCAGGGCGCCCGACAGCGAGGTCAGGCCACCGATGACCACGAGGGCGAAGATCGTGACCGACTGCCCGGGTGAGAAGGCGTCGGGAGGCACCGAGCCCAGCTGGTAGACGAGCAAGGCGCCGGCCAGGGCGGCGATGAAGCCGGAGATGGCGAAGGCGGCCAAGCGACTGCGGGCCGGGCTGACCCCGTAGGCCTGCATGGTGCGGTGGTTGTCGCGGACGCCGATGAGGATGCGCCCCGTGCGGTGGCGGCGCAGCGAGTGGGCGGCCAGCAAGGTGAGGCAGAGGAAGAAGAGGCAGACGAAGTAGAAGCGGGTGTCGGACGCCACGCTGAAACGGCCGTAGAGATTCGGCCGATCCGCAAAGGTGAAGTCCTTGGGCAGCAGCCAGGGGACGTAGAGCCGGTTGAGCACCACGTCCTTCACGGCGAACGCGAAGGCCAAGGTCGTGACGGCCAGGAAGAGACCCTGCACCCGCACCGCAGGGAGCCCGATCAGCACCGCGACCACGGCACCGGCCAGACCGGCCAGCAGCAGGGTCAGGAAGAAGTCGGCGTGGTGGTTGGCAGCCAGGCCGCCGGCCACCGCGGCGCCGACTCCGGTGAAGGCGAACTGGCCCAGCGAGATCTGGCCGGCCCAACCGGTGAGGATCACCAGCGAGACCCCGACCATGGCGTAGATGGCGATGGTTCCCAGCCGCAGGGCCACGTTCTGCCCGAAGACGAATGGTGCGCCGACGGCGAAGGCGAGGATGACAACGATGCCCACGATCCGGGCCGCCACGACGGGCGTGGTGTTCACCAGCTCGTTGGGAATCGGCCGGAACTCCCGCACCAGCTGCCAGGTGCCGGCGGCGGCGTCGTAGGCCCGCGAGAGCGCCCCTCGCTGCACCAGCAGGGCGCCGATGATGACGACCAGCATGATGGCCTCGGCGATGCTGGGCCGGTGGGTCGAGAAGGTCGCGGTGAAGTCGACGATGCCGATGGCGATACCGGCAACGAGGGCCCTCGGCAGGCTCTCCATGCGGGCGATCACCGCCGCTCCCAGCGAGAACAGCAGCACTGACGGGCCGATCTGCCCGCCGATGGGCAGACCCACCACGGGGGCCCGGAGGAAGAGTCCAACGGCCGACAGCACGGCAGCCAAGGCCCAGACGATCGTCGACACCCGCTTTACCGGGATGCCCAGCAGGGAGGCCCGTTCGCCGTTCTCGGCCGACGCCCGCACGGCGATTCCGATGTCGGTCAGCCGGAAGAAGATGCCGAGGGCGACCATGATGACGAGGACCACCAAGATGGCCACGATGTGGTCGCCCCGCAGTGTCACGATGCCGACGCGGAACTCCCAGCTGAACGGCGTGCGCACGTCCTGGGGCGGGATGCTCTTCCCGGTGAGCCAGATGGGCAGATAGAACTCGCAGAAAGCCAGCAGCTGGGCGACGCCGATTGTGGCGACCGTGGTGATGAGCCGTGGCGACCTCGAGAAGCGGCGCATGACCACGAACTCGGTGGCTCCGCCGAGGAGGGCGGCGGCCACGATCACGATGGGCAGCACGATGAAGTACGAGACGTGGTGCCGCACCATCAGCAGCAGGCCGGCGACCGCAGGCACCGCGCCCAGCTCGGCCTGGGCGAAGTTGATGATGCGGTTGGCCCGATAGACGAGGATGAGGCCCATGGCCACCAAGCCGTAGAGGGTGCCGATCACCAAGCCGATGACGAAGATCCCTTGAGGGACCGGCAGGGGCTTGAGGCCGATGTTCAAGAGCGGCACGCGGCCAAACAAGAACTCGATCAGGCCCTCGATGACGAAGACGAACGTCAGGACGAGCTTGATGATCGGCCCCGCGATCGGGTGCCTCCACGCCGACGTGGCCGCGTCTCGGACGGATTTCACGAGGGAGAGACCGGGATAGCGCTCAGGTCGCCGCCGATCTCACCTTGCCGGTAGCGCCGGCCCCCGTTCAGGGAGACGTACGCGCCCTTCTTCCCGTCGATGTCGGACGTCGCCGAGGCGTCCCAATAGACCTCGCGGAAGTCCGACAGGGCGGTGTAGTCCCCGGGACCGAAGAGCTCGAGCGACTTGGTGGGATCGTGACCCGTGGCCTCCCAGCCGCCCCTCGAGTACTTGTTCGCGATCATGCCGTTCTCGAGGGTCAGGGGGTTCAACGTGGGGCCCGCCTGCTGGATCATCTGCCCGAGCAGGTCGCCATAGGCCCAGTTGAGGTTGCACGAGTTGCAGGGGTCGCCGGAGTGGCCGGTGTCGTGCCAGACGATGGCCGCC
>JAUTXA010000010.1 GCA_030838265.1 Actinomycetota bacterium
CTCATCGAGGCCCACTTCCACTTCTTCATCATGGTCGGGGTCGTGACCCTCTATCAGAGTTGGCTCCCATTCGGCCTGGCCATGCTCTTCGTCGTTGTCCACCACGGGACGGTGGGGGTGATCGACCCGCACTCCGTCTACAACCACTACGCCGCCATTCACAAGCCGTGGCTGTGGGCCGGCATCCACGGCCTGTTCATCACTGGGGCCGCCCTGGCCGGACTCCGATCGTGGAAGTACGCCGAGGTCGAGCGGGAGCGAGCCGAGGCAGCTGCCATCCGCCTGCATGACCGCGAGATCCGCCAGCGCGAGGCCATCCACCTCAACGACACGGTCGTGCAGGGCCTGGTCACGGCCAAGTACGCGGCGCAGCTCGACCAGGGCGACGACACCCGAGTCGCCATCGACCGCACCTTGGCCCTCGCCCAGGAGCTGGTATCCGAGCTGATGGCGAGCGACGAACGCCTCTTCGAACCGGGCGGACTCCGAAGCGTGGCCGCTGATCCGATGCCGACCGGTCCGTGATCCGCACTGTCGTCGTCGACGACTCCGAGGATCTGCGCTTCCTCATGCGGATGGCCCTCAGCCGGGACTCGCGCTTCGAGGTCGTCGGCGAGGCCGCCAACGGCCAAGAGGCGCTGAAGATGGTCGACTCGGCCGATCCCGACCTCTTGGTGCTCGACCTGGCCATGCCCATCATGGACGGCCTCGAGGTGCTGGCCATCCTGCACGATCGCAATCGCCCGCCCATCGTCGTGCTCTCGGGCTTCGCCAACGAAGCCATGCAGGCTCGGGCCCTCGACCTGGGTGCCGTGGCCTACATCACCAAGGGCACCGACATCAGCGAGGTCACCGATGTGCTGGCCTCCGCCGTCGAGGCGCGCGGCCGGGGCTCGTCGATCAGCCGGGACTGACTGTCACGGCGAAGGCGTACCTCCGGGCATCGGAGCGGGAGCTCATCAGAACCGGGGGACGGCGACATGGCGATGGCTGGCAGGCGATGGGCTCGGCTGATCCCAACCGGCGTCGTGGCGTTGCTGTTCGCCGGCGCGGCATGTCAGCCGTCCGCCCACAAGACCGCGCTGAAGACGGCGACTCAGAAGACGGCCACGACGTTGACCTCGGAGTACGTCGCGCCGTCGACAACCACCACAGAGGCGCCCACGACCACGACGACCGAGACACCGACCACGCAGCCAGCGCCCGCCAGGGTGAGGCCGACGCCGACTACGGCCCGTCCCACCCCGGCCACTGAGGCGCCGGCCGCCGCCTCGTCTAGCTGCCACCCCAGCTACACCGGCACGTGCATCCCGAAGGACGTGTCTGACGCCGACTGCGCAGGCGGGAGTGGGAACGGCCCGTACTACGTCAAGGAGAAGGACATCGGCGTGATCGGCCCTGACGTGTTCGGTCTGGACGCCGACCACAACGGCGTCGGCTGCGAGAGCTGACGCCGCGTGGTGGCGATCAAACGGTGACTACGAGGTAGCGCAGGCGCCGAGGCCGTTGAGATCCTTGTTGCTCCAGGTGCCCTGAACCGCGAAGGTGCCCGACGAGAGGGTGACGTTGGTCATCTTGCCGGGGCCGGCCTTGACCCATGCGCACTTGTCGGCATTCTCGTTGAACAGCAGATCGGTCCAACCAGTCGACACGTCGGGGTCGGTGACCGCCTCGAGGTACTCGTGGCCGGCCACGATGGTCACGCCGTCCAGAAACCCGGCGGTGCCCGCGTTGACGGCCTGGCGCCCGCAGCTCGTCCCCATGTTGAGGACGTAGGGCATGTTGGTGAAGGCAATGCCGGGCGTGACTCCGGGATACGAGCTCGCCGTCGTGTAGTCGTGCCAGGCGCAGTACTGCTGCTGGTTGAACTGAGCGTCGTTGAAGTTCTTCGGTGTGGCCACGAAGTAGTTGGCGTTGGCGTCAGGCGTGCCGCCGTTGAAGTGGGCGACGGCCCGGCCCGCCTCCTCGGCCAGCTCCTGGAAGCTCAGGTTGTTGTGGATGGCGTTGGTGTCGTCATCCCACGTCCCGGCCAGCTGACCCACGGGGTTGGTGATCTGGACCTGCTGGCCGTTGACCGTCCCGTCGTACTGGGTGGTCACGCCCTGCCACGCGCTGCCCCCGACGCCGCTGAAGAAGTCGATCATCTTGGCCCTGACGCCGTCGGTGTCCTGGCCGCCCCAGCCCCAGAACACGAGGTACACCTTGGGCGAGGCGAGGATGGGGCCCCCGCCCGAGATCAGGGGGGTGGGGGTGGGGGGCACACCCACGATCGGCAGGCTGACCAGGGGCTTCTCCCGGCCGGGCACGTCGATCGGCATGACGTGAGGGTGGGGCAGCCCGGCGAGAGCCGACGGATGGGCCGACGAGGGCCCTGAGCTCATGGCCGTCACGGCCAGACCGACTGCGGCGGCCACCGCGGCCAGGCGCGTCCAAGGGTTGTTCATGCTGATGCCCTCCCAGGCGTTCACGACACGGCCGACCCCTCTAATTGACCCTTGTTCGCCCTCGATCCCTCGATGTCCTGCTTGCGGGCCTTGCTACCAGGCGTGGGCGGATGCCCTATTTGCTCATGGTTCGAACGAACCATTCAGAAAGTAGTTACCCCGGAAGGGTCAAGAAGTTTTGAAGCCCAGTCGATGCAACGGAGTCGCCCGCCCTACGAGCAAAGGGATCTCGTTCGATGCGCCGTCTCTCACGCATTTTTGGATTAATCGTCGCGCCCGCCATCGTCCTGGCCAGCCTCGTGCTGATCACGGTCGGTACGAGTCAGGCGCCCGCCTTGGCGGCCACGTCGTCGGTCAACGCCGGCTTCTCGCCCGGCTCCCCGATCCTGTGGGAGTCCGACGCCGCCCTGGCCAAGGACCTCGATGCCATGGCGTCGACCGGGGCCAAGTGGATCCGGATCGATGTCGACTGGGCCTCGGCTGAACCCACGGCCGGCTCGTACAACTGGGCCCCAACCGATCGCGTCATCAACGGCGCCGCCGCTCGCGGCATGAGCGTCATCGGCCTCATCGCCTACACCCCGGCGTGGGCCCGTCCGGCCAGCACCAACACCCACTACCCGCCGACCGACAACGCCAACTTCGGCCGCTTCGCCACCGCTGCCGTCAACCGCTACGCCTCGAAGGGCGTGCACACCTGGGAGCTGTGGAACGAGCCCAACCTGGGCAGCTTCTGGCAGCCCGCGGCCAACGCGGCGGGCTACACCGCCCTGCTCAAGGCCGGATACGCCGCCGTCAAGGCCGCCGACCCCTCGTCGTTGGTCCTCAGCGCCGGCATGGCTCCGGCCACCGACAGCGGCACCTCGATCTCGCCCGTCAGCTTCATCAAGGGGATCTACGCGGCGGGTGGCAAGGGCAGCTTCGACGCCGTCGCCATCCATCCCTACAGCTACCCGGCCCAGCCCATGGATCCCAACACCTCGTCGTGGAACACCTTCTACCGGATGCCCCTCGTGCATGACGTGATGACCGCCAACGGCGACGGTGCCAAGCAGGTTTGGGCCACTGAGTACGGCGCACCCACCGGCACGTCGACGGTCGCCGTCAGCGAGGCCACCCAGGCCCTCATGGTCGCCAACGCCTACGCCGCCATCCAGCAGTGGAGCTGGGCCGGCCCGTTGCTCTGGTACGCCATGCGGGACAGCGGCACCCTTGGCACCGACCCCGAGCAGAACTTCGGCCTCCTGCGCAACGACTTCACGGCCAAGTCCGCCCTCGCCGCCTTCAACACTGCCATGGGCGCCGGCACCGCCCCGCCCGCCCCCACCACGACCACGGTCGCTCCGGTGACGACCACCGTGGCTCCGACCACCACCACGGTTGCTCCCACGACCACCACCGTGGCCCCGACCACTACCACCACGGTTGCTCCCACGACCACCACGACGATCGCGGCAGCGCCGACGGCTCCGACCACGACCACCTTGCTCCGCCTGCCCCGCCTCAAGAAGCGGCACTGACCCGAGTCGCAGAAGAAGTGATGCCCCAGCCGGGATCAGCAGCCCGGCTGGGGCATCACCGCGTGCAGACGCCTCTGACCGTCAGCCTTCGTCGCTGACGACCGTCGAGCCCTCGTCGGGACCGGCCGGTGCGGGCTGGAAGGTCTCGGTCACTCCGCTTCGGCGGAAGGGATGGGCGATGCCCAACAGGAGCCCGAGCGCCAAACCGATGAGGGGCAAGCCGATGACGCTGAAGTTGTCGAGCGGCCGGACCTTGAAGGTCATCAGGTCGATGGCCACGAAGAGGCCGAGGAACAGCCCACAGATGGCGCCGAGCACTGGTCGTCCTCGCATCACGCTCCCCTCCCTGCCTTGCCCAGGCCGGCGGCCAATGTGCCGAGGCCGAACACGATTGTCCCGGCCACGCCGGCGATGCCGACCGGGTTGCTCAACGGGCTGCCCGCCACCACGAGGGTGATGTGGCCGGAGCACGCGCCGTCGCGGCCGGAGTGGGCGCCCTTCAACAGGTACTCACCCGGCGGCAGGTCCTTCATCCGCGCCGGTAGCTGACGAACGCCGGAGCTCGACGGCTTGTTGCCGGCGTTTGCCCCCGACCACGTGTAGATCTTCGGGGCGAAGGGCCCGAGCTCGACCTTGATGTAGCCGGCGTGGTTGTGCGAGATCGGGCTGGTCGACCCGATATACCGGGCTGATCCCTCCCGCGGCACCGTCGCCTTGGTGTCTTTGGCGTCGACCTCGTAGGTCTTGCCGTTGTTGTCAGTGATCGTGGCGTGGCCCGAGCAGTTCAGGGTCCCGCCTACGACTGCCCCGGCCGGCCGCGGCGTCAGCAACACAAAGCTGCCCACCGCCAATGCCGCCAAGGCCCAACGTCGTGCCCCCACATGCCCTCCTTGTCCCGCAACCAGGTGGCTGTCGTGGCCAGTATGGCCGCCCCGGAGGTCCGCGTCATGGTTCCTTCGACCCAGCCCGGTGGTAAGCCTCGCGGGTGACCCTCGGCCTCCTCGCCGCTTTGGGTGCGGCGGTGGCCTTCGCCAGCGGCTCGATCCTGCAGGAGGTGGGGGCCCGGCGCACCCAGGATGCGACCGGGCTCGACCCCCGGCTGCTCCTTCGAGTTCTCCGCCAGCTTCCATACCTGGTCGGGGTCGTGGTCGACTTCGTCGGCTTCCTCCTGCAGCTGGCCGCCCTGCGGTCGCTGCCCATCTTCGTGGTCCAGGCGGTCGTGGCTTCGAGCGTCGGCGTCACCGCCGTGCTCGCGGTCGCCTTCCTCGGCGCCCGCCTGGGACGGGCCCAGGTCATCCCGTTGCTGGGGATCGGCGCCGGCCTCGTCCTCGTCGCCCTGTCGGCCTCGACCGAGCACCCGCATCACATCGCGACGTCGAGCGGCTGGTTCTTGGCCGCCTGCTCGGTGCCCCTGGCCGTGCTGGCCGCGGTCGTCGCTCGGGGGACGGGCGACAGCACGGCCGCCCGGCTGGGCTTTCTGTCCGGCATCGCCTTCGGGGCCACGGCCATCGCGTCGCGGGTGGCCGTCATCCCGCATGACCACATCCTGCGCATCGTTCGCGAGCCGGAGCTCTGGGCCCTCGTCGCCTTCGGCCTGCTCGGGATCTTGGTGTTCACGACCGCCCTGCAGCGAGGCTCGGTCACCATGGTGACGGCCACCATGTGGACGGCCGAAGCCCTCGTCCCCGCCGCCATTGGCTTGGCCTTCCTCGGTGATCACGCCCGGCGGGGCACGACTCCGTTGGCCATCGCCGGATTCTCCCTCGCCGTAGCGTCGACGGTCGTCCTGGCCACCCGGCGGGTTGGCACCGCCGGCTCGGCGGCCTGATCCGTTCCCCTTTGTCACACCGGGCCGCGATACTGGCGGCCCTATGAGCCTCTTCTCCGACTCGGCCGCCAACGGGCCCCGCCGCGTCAGCCTCATCAAGCTCAGCGCCGAGATCGCCCGGGCCATGGCCGCCGTCGGCCGCATCGAGATCGAGGGTGAGGTGGCCAGCGCTCGCGTCCGGCCCAGCGGCGGCGTCTTCTTCGTCCTGCGCGACCGCAACGCCCAGCTGCGCGTCTGGTGCAAGGGGGCCAAGGCTCGCCGCACCCGCATCGCCGACGGCGAGCGGGTCAGCGTGGTGGGTCGGCTCATCTGGGCCAACGACCGCGGCGACCTCAGCCTCGACGCCGACGAGGTCAACCCCGTCGGTGAGGGGGCCATCGCGGCGGCCATCGCCGAGCGTCGTGTGCGGCTCGAGGCCGAGGGGCTCCTGGCCCGTCCTCGCCGCCGGCTGCCCGTCCTGCCCCGCCGGGTCGGGGTGGTGTGCGGTGCCGACGCGGCAGTGCGCAAGGACATCGAGTCGGTCGTGGCCGTGCGCTTTCCCCACTACCCGGTCGAGTTCGTCGAGGTCCCCGTGTCAGGCACGGGCGCGGCCGAGTCGATTCGGGGCGCCCTCGAGATGCTCGACGCCAGCGGCGAGGTCGACGTGATCATCCTGGCCCGCGGCGGGGGCGACGCCACCCACCTGTTGCCCTTCAGCGACGAGGGTCTCTGCCGGGCCATCGCGGCGTCGGGTACCCCCGTGGTGTCGGCCATCGGCCACGAGGGCGATCGCCCACTGTGCGACGAGGTGGCCGACCTTCGTTGCGGCACGCCGTCGATCGCGGCCGCCGCCGTTATCCCGTCGCTCGTCGACCTCGAGTCCGAGCTGGCCGCGTTGCTGCTGCGAGCCTCGTCGACTGCGGTGTCGGTGGTGGGACGGGCCGGGTTGCGCCTCGAGGCCATCGACCGCGAACGGGCCCTGACCGCGGGATTGGGTGTGGCCGCCGACCGTCTCGGGCGCCAGCGCTTCCGGCTCGACCAGGTGCGGCTCGATCGCCGAGTCGGTGAGCACCGGCGCCGGTTGGGTGACGTCCATCTGCGCCTCGAGGCCCTGAGCCCCGCTCGCGTCCTCGAGCGGGGCTACGCGGTGGTGCGCACGGCCGACGGGGCCGTGGTCCGTTCCTCATCGGGCGTGGCTGTCGGCGACCGGTTGCTGGTGACGGTGGCCTCGGGCCGGCTGGGTGCGAGCGTCGATGAGGTCGTGGCATGAGCCAGACGCCGTCCGCCTCGTCACCCGACCCGGCGAGCCTCACCTACGAGCAGCTGGTCGAGGCCCTCGAGCGCCTCACCGACCGCATGGCTGCCGGTGACATCGGCATCGAGGAGGCCGCCGACCTGTATGAGGACGCCGGCCGGTTGCACGCCCTGGCCTCGGCCCGACTCGCCGCCATCCAAGAGCGCATCGACGGGCTGCAAGCCGGCGACGCCTCGCCGTCGCCCTCAGCCGAGTGAGGCCACGGCCTCGAGCAGCCGGGCCACGTCGTCGTCGTCGGTGTAGCAGGCCAGCCCGGCGCGCACTGCGCCCCCCGTCTCCTCGAGGCCGAGGGCGGTCATGAGCTCGAGGGCGTAGTAGTTGCCCGACCACACCGCGACCCGCACCGCGGCGAGGGCCTCGGCGGCGGCGAGGGGGTGCATGCCGCGGATGTTGAAGGCGACCGTCGGGGCCCGGTCGACGAGATCGCTTGGCCCGTGCACCGTCACGTGGTCCATCCCCAGCAGACCGTCGAGCAACGGCGAGAAGGTGGCGCGCTCGTGGGCCGCGATCACGTCCATCCCGACGTCGAGGAGGAACTCGGCTGCGGCTTGGACGCCGGCGATGGCCTCGTAGCTGGGAGTGCCCGTCTCGAGCCGGGTCGGCCCCTCGTCGGGCGCGGGCCGCACCTTGTAGGGCTCGAGCGACGCCAGCAGATCGGGATCGAGCCACAGGATGCCGGCGTGCGGGCCGTACCACTTGTAGGGCGAGCAGACGAGGGCGTCGCAGCCGAGGGCGGCGATGTCGACCCGGCGGTGGGGGACGAGGTGGACGGCGTCAACCAGCACCTTGGCCCCGGCCTCATGGGCCAGCTTCACCGCCTCGGCCAGGTCCGGCATGGTGCCCACCGCGTTCGACGCGCCGGTGATGGCCAGCCAGCGAGTGCTGGGCCCGAGGAGCTCGGCCAGGTGGGCGGTGTCGAGGCGTCCGGTGGTGAGATCGACCCGGCAGCGTTGGACCTTCGCCTCACGATCGCGGGCGGCCATCACCCACGGCCAGACGTTGGCGTCATGATCGAGCTGGGTGCACACGATCTCGTCGCCCGGGCCGAGCGTCGGCGCCAGGGCGCGTGTGAAGGCGAACATGAGAGACGTCATGTTGGGGCCAAACACCACGCCCTCGGCTGGTGCGCCGAGCAGCCGCCCGATCGTGGCCCGGGCATCGGTCACCAGGCGGTCGGTGATCTGGCTGGCCGCGAACGTGCCGTGGGCGTTGGCGTTGACCCCGTCCCGCAGGTAGCCATCGATGGCGTCGACGGCGCGGTCGAGGGCCTGGGTCCCGGCCGGGCCGTCGAAGCGGGCCCACTCACCGGTGATGCCCGGGAAGCGGCTGCGCCACGGGTTGGTCGTCATCGTTCTCCTCGGGTGGGCCAGACGTGGGTGAAGCAGCGGTGGGTGCGCAGGCCCGGTGACCAGTAGCCCCAGATCCCGAACATGGCGCGGCGGGTGCGCTCGGTCCAGGCCATGGCATCGGGCCGCGCCACCCGACGCACGACCTGGCGGATGCCGCCCTCGTGCACGGCGTAGCCGGCCCACGTCCCCGGGTAGTCCTTGGTCGAGCCGATCTCGGCCGTCACGATGGCGTGGCGGGAATGACGCCGGTGACGGTGGCTGTGGCCGGTCGCCACGATGGTGGCCGGGTTGGCGGCCTCGATGGCGTCGAGGAAGGCGTCGGCCTGGGGCCCGGGGACACCCGGCGGCCACATGGTCGTCATCCGGAAGCGCTGGAGGTAGTGGTGCAGGGCGACGAAGGCGGGCCCGTCGGCCGCCGCGCACAGCTCGGCGACGGCCCGGCGCTGGGCCTCATCGATCGCGCCCTTCCGGGCTCCTTGGGCCGCGGTGTGGCCGAACACCAGCCGCAGCCCGGGCACGTCGCGGAAGAAGGGCTCGATCGGGACCTTGATGCCGTGCTCGGCCAGCAGCGGACGGGCATCGGGCGCGGTGCGCTGCACGTCGTGGTTGCCCAAGATGATGTCGACGGGGATGGGTTGGCTGGCAAGGAGGCGCCCGACCGAGGCCCATTCGCGTGGTCGGCCGGCTCGCGTGAGGTCGCCTTTGACGACGATCGACTCTGCTCCCCACTCCACGGCTTCTTGCAGAGCCGCGGTGGCGCAGCGCCACGGAAAGGGCGGCTCGGTGCCGGGCGGCTCGGCCATCCCTCGATACATCCCGAAGGCCCGGTCGCCGATGTGGATGTCGTTGACGGTGGCGAAGCGGTAGAGCAGTTCACCGGGGGGCGAGGGCAGGGTCTTGAAGCGCAACCGCTTCTTGCCCCCGAGCCAGGCCACGTCGAGGCTCAGCCGCGAGTTGGGGGGAAGGTCACCGACGACGGCGGCGCCGGGGCCTTCGCCCGCGTCATCGATCTCGACTCGCGTACCACCCGCGGCCAACGTGACCGGGCCCGAAGGCAGCCGCCGCCAGCACACCTGGATCGCTGTGTCCTCGACGGCGAAGACGTGCAGTCCCTCGTCCAGAGCTAGGCCCCGTCGAGTGTCGTCGCCAGGTCGGGGCCGACCCGCTCGGCGAGGGCGGTGTTGATGTCGAGGGTCTCGACGGCTTGGTCGACCTGACGCTGGCCCGACGTCACCGGGTGGGATTCGAGGAAGGCGTGGACGCGTGGGGCCAGCCCCGGCGCGCAGAGCCCGGCCACGCCCGAGAGCATGCGGGAGATGGTGTTGTTGGGCAGGCGCTCGAGGAGCTCATCCCAATGACTCTCGACGAACGCCCACGTGAGCTCGCCGCCCGCCCGGTTGCCCATGCTCTGGGCGATCACGAACGGCGCGTTCTGGGTCCGCACCTCGGTGAGGGCCAGGTCGAGCGTGCGCTGGATGAACGGCTTCTGCTCGAATCCGGTGAGGGCGTAGAGGTAGCGCAGCTCTTCCTGGGGCGTGCTCGGGTGGCGGAAGCGGTCGAGGCAGGTCGTGTACTCGCCCTCGCCGCCACCCGCGGCCAGGGCGTGGATGATCGGGGTCACGAGGTCAGGGGCGATGGCGTGGTGGTCGTCGAGGTAGCGCTCGTGGCGGGCCGCCGCCTCCTTGCGGATCTCAGGGTCGGCCGCGGTGGTACCGAGAGCCTCGAGCAGGATGGTGCGCGTCCGGCTGGCCCGTTCGTCCTCACCGGCGACGGGATCCCATCCCAGCCGGTCGAAGGCAGGGCGGAGGAGCTTGCGGGCGAAGGCCTGCACGGCGGGACGGGCCTCGTCGTCGGCGATGTGGTCGAGCAAGCCGAGGGGACCGGTGATGGCGCCCCAGACGTTGGGGTCGCTCTCGTCGCCGAACAGGCCGGCCAGCTCGATGAAGTCGCTGAGGCTGGTGGTGGCGTTGAGCACCCCGGCCCACGTGTCGCTCACCAAGTTGTAGCGCTCGACCGCATCGAGGCGGCCCAGGTCGCCGATGAGTCTGCGCAGCAGATCACTGCTGTAGCGCACGCGGAAGAAACCCCACCCGCCGGCGTTGGCCACGACCCAATCGGGCTTGCCGCCCAAGGCGATGGTGCCCTGGCGTGCGTCGAGGAGGGTGCGCTCGACGCGCTCGTCACCCTCGACGTCGGCCCGCACGGTGACGGGCACGTGCCAGGTGGCGGGCTGGCCGTCCTCGGCCCCGTGGAACAGGAAGCGCTGCTGCGAGAGCGCAAGGCCCCCGTCCGTCTCGTCGACCGAGACCAGGGGATAGCCACCCTGGTAGATCCAGGAGTCCATGGTCGCCCGTGCCGGCTCGCCGGTGGCCTCCTCGATGGCGTCCCAGAGATCGGTGGTCTCGGTGTTCGAATAGCTGTGCTTCTTGATGTAGGCGGCGATGCCCTTGCGGAAGGGCTCGGCCCCCAGGTGTTGCTCGAGCATGCGCAGGACGGCGGCACCCTTCTGGTAGGTGAGGGTGTCGAACATGCCCTCGGCCTCCTCGGGGCGGCCGACCTCGAACTCGATGGGACGGGTGGAGAGGAGCCCGTCCACCTGGAAGGCGGCCCGACGGCCGGCCGAGAAGCTGACCCAGCGCTCCCACTCGGGCTTGAAGGCGTCGACGCAGAGGAGCTCCATGAAGGTGGCGAAGGCCTCGTTGAGCCAGATGCCGTTCCACCACTTCATCGTCACCAGGTCGCCGAACCACATGTGGGCGATCTCGTGGGCGATGACGTCGGCCACGCTCTGCAGCTCGGCCCGGCTCGCCTCGTCGGGGTCGATGAGCAGGAGGGTCTCGCGGAAGGTCACGCAGCCCAGGTTCTCCATGGCGCCGAAGGCGAAGTCGGGCAGGGCCAGCAGGTCGAGCTTGTCGCCCGGGTAGGGAAGTCCGAACCAGGCCGAGAAGAAGCGGAGCGAATGGGCGCCCACCTCGAGGGCGAAAGCGGTGAGGTGCGTCCGCTCGGGGCGGCCGATGACGCGGAGGGGGACGCCATCGACGTCGATGGGGTCGGTGGCGGCGAGGGGCCCGACCACGAAGGCCACCAGATAGGTGGACATCACCATGGTGTCGGCGAAGGTGACCTGCTTCTTGCCGTTGCCCAGGGGGGTCGTCTCGACGTCGGCCGAGTTCGAGAAGGCGGCGAGGTCGTCGTCGACGACCAGGGTCACGGCGAACACCGCTTTGAAGTCGGGCTCGTCCCAGCATGGGAAGGCGCGGCGGGCGTCGGTGGCCTCGAACTGGGTGGTGGCGATGACGCGCTCGACCCCGTCGGTGTCGGTGAAGGTGCTGCGGTAGAAGCCGCGCAGCTTGTCGTTGAGGATGCCGGTGAAGGTGAGCTGGAGGGTCCAGTGCCCGGGCTGCGCCGTCCCGCTGAGGGCGATGATGGCCCGCTGCTCGGTCTCGTCGAGGGTGATCGTGCCGTCGAGCCGGTTGCCCTCATCGTCGACCAGGGATGCCTCGAGGATCTCGAGCTCGATGGCGTTGAGGACGATCTGGTCGACCGGTTCGCCGACCACCACCCGAACCCGTTCCTCACCCGCGAAGGTGGCGGCGGCCAGATCGGGCGAGAGGGTGAGCTCGTAGCGCTGGGGGACGACGGTGCGGGGGAGCCGGTACGTGGCGATGTCGGTCACAATCGGTCAGTCTCGCGCGGACGGCTGACGCCGATTGCGGCGGCTACCGTGCCTGTACGTGAACCTGCTCGCCATCGGCAACGCCCTCGTCGACGTCTTGGCCCACGCCGATGACGCCTTCATCGCCGCCAACGGGCTCGACAAGGGGAGCATGCGGCTGGTCGACGAGGCCGAGGCCGACCGCCTGTACGGCGTGATGGGCCCGGGCGTCGAGAGCTCGGGCGGGTCGGCCGCCAACACCGCGGTCGGCGTGGTCTCGCTCGGGGGCTCGGCCCAGTTCGTGGGCCGGGTGCGGGACGACACCCTCGGCCAGGTCTTCACTCACGACATCCGCGCCGCGGGCGTGGTGTTCGAGTGCGCGCCCGCCCCGACCGGCCCCCCGACCGGGCGCTGCCTGGTGTTGGTGTCGCCCGACGCCGAGCGGACCATGAGCACCTTCCTCGGCGCGGCGAGCCACCTGGTGCCGGCCGACGTCGACCCCGCCGCTGTGGCGGCGGCCGAGATCACCTATCTCGAGGGGTACCTGTGGGATCCGTCCGAGGCCAAGGAGGCCTTTCGCAAGGCCATGGCCGCGGCCCATGACGCGGCCGGGCGGGTCGCCTTCTCGCTCTCGGACGCCTTCTGCGTCGACCGCTTCCGTCCCGAGTTCGTCGACCTCATCGACTCGGGCCATGTCGACATCCTCTTCGCCAACCAGGCCGAGCTGTGTTCGCTGTTCGAGGTCGACGACCTCGAGGTGGCCCTGAAGCAGTTGGGCCAGCGAGTGCCGATCGCCGCCATCACGGTCGGTGCCGCGGGATCGGTGGTGGTGAGCGCCGACGGCGTCGAGCGGGTGGCGGCCCGGGTGCTGGGCGGCGTGGTCGACACCACCGGCGCGGGAGATCTCTTCGCCGCCGGCTTCCTCTACGGGCTCACCCATGGGCACGACCTGACCCGCTGCGCCGATCTCGGAAGCCTGGCCGCGGCCGAGATCATCAGCCACGTCGGGTCCCGTCCCGAGCAGTCCCTGCGCGACCTGGCGGTCGAAGCCGGGCTGCTGTGAGGCCGCCGGCCAACCCCTGGTTGGAGCGGCGCATCCTGAACTACGCCCACCAAGGCGGTGCCCGCGAGGGGCCGTCGTCGACCCTGTTCGCCATGCGCCAGGCCGTCTCCGTCGGGGCCCAGGCCATCGAGCTCGACGTCCACGCCACCGTCGACGGCCACATCGTGGTGTGCCATGACGCCACCGTCGACGCCACCACGGACTCCTCCGGGGCCATCGCCGACCTGACGTTGCCCGAGCTCATGGCCCTCGACAACGCCTACTGGTTCGTCCCCGGCGAGGTGCGGGTCGAGGGCCGTCCGCCTGAGGAGTACGTCCACCGGGGCAAAGCGCCGGCCGATCCGGAGTTCGGCATCTGCACCCTCGAGAAGGTGCTGCGCGAATTCCCCGACGTGTTCCTGAACTTCGACATCAAGCAGACGGGTCCCGTCGTCCGCCCCTACGAGGAGGAGGTGGCGCGCGTACTGCGTTCGTTCGGACGGGCCGACGACGTCATCGTGGCCTCGTTCAACGACGAGTCGATCAACGCCTTCGCCGCCTTCGCCCCTGAGATCCACACCTCGGCCGGGACGCTGGCCACCTACGCCTTCTGGGCCGCGGTGCAGAGCGGCTCGCCCACCCCCGATGCCGTCTCGGGGCGGGTGGCCCTGCAGGTGCCGGCCGACTTCGAGGGGACGGTCGTGGTCGACGCCCCCTTCGTCGAGCGGGCCCACGACGCCGGCCTCGCTGTCCACGTCTGGACCATCGACGACCCGTCCGAGGCCGCCCGCCTCGTCGACCTCGGCGTCGACGCCATCATGACCGACTGCCCCACCCCCATCGCCACCGTCCTCACCGACCGCGCCGTCGCGTACTCCCGCCCCTGATCCCGCCCCTGACCCCTGACCCCTAGGGGCGGAGGCCGAATCGGGACGGGCCGGGGTGGCGGAGGTCGGCGGTGAGGTTGGCGAACTCACAGAGCAGGGGACGGGTGTCGCGGGGGTCGATGATGTCCTCGATGATGAAGGCCTCGGCGGTGCGGAACGGCGAGCGGACCAGGTTCATGCGGGCCTCGATCTCGGCTCGCAAGGCGCCGGGGTCCTCGGCCGCCTCGAGCTGAGCCTTGAAGGCGGCCTCGATGCCGCCCTCGAGAGGTAGCGATCCCCAGTCGCCCGACGGCCAGGCGTAGCGGTACGACAGGCGGGACGCGTTCTGGTGAGCGGCTCCGGCCACGCCGAACACCCGGCGCAGGATCACCGAGCACCACGGGACAGTGGCCTGGTAGATGGCGGCGAGGGCGCGCGCCCCATGGCGGATGGTGGCCGCCGTCTCGGCGTCGGTGCCGATCACGAAACCGGGCTGGTCGACGAGGTGCACCACCGGCAGGTGGAAAGTCTCGGCCAGGTCGACGAAGCGCACGATCTTCTGCGAGGCCTCGGCCGTCCACCCGCCGCCGTAGATGTAGGCGTCGCTCGACAGCACGGCGACGGGCCACCCGTCGAGCCGGGCCAGTCCGGTCACCGCCGAGCGGCCGTACCCGGCGCCGATCTCGAGGAACGAGCCGGCGTCGACGACCGACTCGATGATCGGTCGCACCTTGTAGACGGCCCGCCGACTCTTGGGGATGGCCGAGAGCAGCCAGTCGTCGCGGCGATCGGGGTCGTCGTTGGGCTCGAGGCGAGGCGGCAAGGCGTCGACCGACGAGGGAAGGAAGGAGAGGAAGCGGCGAGTCCGGTCGAAGGCCTCGTCCTCGGTGTCGACCTCGTCGTCGACCACGCCGTTGTGGGCGTGGATGTGGCTGCCGCCCAACCCCTCCTTGTCGACCTGCTCGCCCAGTCGGGCCACGACCGGCGGGCCGGCGACGAAGACCTGGGAGATGCCCTTCACCATCAACGAGTAGTGGCTCGACACCACGCGAGCCGCGCCGAGCCCGGCGACCGACCCGAGGGCGAGGGCGACGACGGGGACGGTGGCCAGGTTGGAGACGACCCAGTCCCAACCCGGGTTGTAGGGCACGTAGGTGCGGCCCATGGTGTCGAGGGACTTCACCGACCCGCCGCCGCCGGTGCCGTCGACCAGCCGCACCAGTGGGATACGCAGCTCGTTGGCCATCTGCTCGGCCATCACCTGCTTCTGGAAGATCGAGGCGTCGGCCGCCCCGCCCCGCACCGTGAAGTCATCGCCCCCGACGACCACCGCCCGTTGGTCGATGCGTCCCCGTCCCATCACGAAGTTGGCGGCCATGAAGTCGGTGAGCTCGGCACCCTCGTAGGTGGCGCGGCCGGCCAGGGCGCCGATCTCGTGGAAGGACCCGTCGTCGAGGAGACGGGTGATCCGCTCTCGCACCGTGAGCTTGCCGCCCGACCGCTGACGCTCGATCTTGTCGGCGCCACCCATGCGCTGGGCCAGCTCCTCCCGCCGGCGGAGCTCGTCGACCTCGGGCTTCCACGAGTCGCTCATGACGACATGAAGGCGACGGCGACGGTCGACCCGGCGGCGCGGTCGAGGGTGGCGATGCGGCGACCCGGTTGGACGGCCTCCTTGGCGGGATGGAGCCGGTCGCCGAGGAAGGCGGCCGTGGCGTCGAGGTCGGCGACGGTGAAGGCCAATCCGAAGAAGCGCGGCACACCGTCGCCCTGCTGGCCGGGCGTGCCGATGACCTCGAGGATCGTCGGCCCGACGCGGAAGAAGGCCTGCTGCAAGGGGCGCTCGTAGGTCTGCCCGGCGTCTCGCCGCCGCCGCAGCTCGTAGCCGGCTCGCTCGAGGGCGCCGATGGTGCGCTCGAGATCGGGAGTCGCCAGCACCACGTGATCGAGACTGGTCACGCCATTCGGGTGGTCCTCCCCGGTTTTGGCCCCAGAAAGCGATGGCGGCTCGACGTAGGGGATGCCGTCGATGTCGGCCACCGACCAGGCCCGGATGCCCTTCTGCTCGCCGCCGAGCACGTGAGCCACGCCCGCCGTCCAGGCCACGCCGTCGTCGACTGCGAACCCGAGGTCCTCCCAGACGGCAGGGGAGTCGCCCACGAGGAGGGCCAGCGTGCCGGACATCGGGGCCACCGTAATTCGCTCGGTGGAAGGGGGGCCGCGGGTGTAGAACCGCGGGCCGTGTCCGGCCCCCAACCCACGATCGAGCCCTTCGACATCGACCACGCGTCGGATGCCGAGCTGGCCGCTCTCCACGACCTCGAGGTCAGCCTCGAGCTCGAGGCGTTGCCGGACGTGCCCGTCCCGCCGCTGGCCCACACCGTGGCGTCCATTCGCCACGTCCCGCCTGAGCGGGTGAGGCAGTACTGGGCTGTCTGGGACACCGATCGCAGCCGCATGCTGGCCCGTGCTCACGCGGCATGGGACGAGCGCGAGGACAACCGCCACCTCGCCTTCGGCTACATCGGCGTCCGCCCCGACCTCCGGCGTCAAGGGGTGGGCTCCGCCCTCCTCGCCACCATCGTCGATCACACCGAAGCGGCCGGTCGGTCGACGGTCTGGCTCGACGCCCGCTCCGAGGGTGCCCAAGGCGAGGCGGCCGAGGGCTTCCTCGCCGCCCGCGGCCTCGAACGCAAGCAGCTGGGCCGGCGCAGCCACTTGCGGCTCGACCATGTCGACGACGCCCTGCTTCAGACCTGGGTCGACCGAGCGGCTCAGCGAGCAGAGGGCTACTCGTTGCTGCAGTGGGACCAGCGGTGTCCCGACGATCTCGTCGAGGCCTTCGTGGCCGCCAAGCACGTTATGAACAGCGCGCCCAAGGACGACCTCGACTTCGAGGACGAGGTCTTCACCGTCGACCTGTGGCGCGATCGCGAAGCGGCGCTGATCGCCCGCGGACAGAACCTGTGGACCGTCGCCGCCCGCCATGACGAGAGCGGGGACATCGCCGGCTACACCGAGATCGCCCACCTCAGCACTTGGCCGGCCATGGCGTACCAGGAGGACACCGGCGTCTGGCATGTCCACCGCAACAAGGGCCTCGGGCGCTGGCTCAAGGCGGCCATGCTCCAGCGGGTCAAGGCCGAGACGCCCGACCTCGAGCGCATCGAGACCTGGAACGCAGGGAGCAACGAAGCGATGCTCGGCATCAACATCGCCCTCGGGTTCGAGGTGGTCGACTGGTGGGGCGAGTGGCAGGGCAAGACCGAGCAGATCCGTAAGGCAACGGGGGGATGACCGGATGGCGAGCACCACTGACCTGAACGTCGAGCCCTTCGACGTCGACACGGCCACCGAGGCCGAGCTCAAGGCCCGGCACGCCCTGCTCAACGCCATCGAGCAGGAGACGGCGCCGGAGGATCCCCCGACGCCGTACGGCTCGATGGTCGAGGACTTCCGGACCAAAATGTCGTGGCGGGAGTCCGACCGGTGGGCCGTCTGGGACGGGTCCGATCACTCCCGGATGGTCGGTTTCGCCGTCCTCAATCGTCAGTACACCGAGAGCAACCGGAACCTGGCGTGGTTCTGGATCGAAGTCGATCGAGACCACAGGGGCCAGCACCTGGCGACGCGACTGCTCGAGCAGGTGGTCGCGGCGGCCGAGGCCGACGAGCGCACCCTTCTCGGCTGTGGCGCTATCCAAGACAGCGACGGCGCCGGCTTCCTCGATGCCTTGGGCGCCACCAACCGCGCCATCGAGCGCAAGAGCAGGCTCGACATACGCGAGGTCGACGACGCCCTGCTGCAACAGTGGGTCGACGAGGCGGCGGTGAAGGCTCCGGGCTACTCGCTCGTGGTCTGGGACGCACCCACGCCGGAGGAGCACATCGAGGGCTACGTGCGCATCTCCCATGTGATGAACACGGCACCGCGCGACGACCTCGAGATGGAGGATTCGGTCCACACCGTCGAGCGCCAGCGGGAGTTGGAGGAGAGGTCCCTCGCCACAGGGCATCGGTGGCACACGGTCTGCGCCCGACACGACGACAGCGGCGACTTCGCCGGCTTCACCGACGTCGGGTTCTCGAAGTGGTTCGACGACCTGGGCTGGCAGGGCGGCACGGCGGTCGACCCGGTGCACCGGGGCAAGGGCATCGGCCGCTGGCTGAAGGCGGCCATGCTCCAGCACCTCAAGGTCGCCAAACCCGACATCTGGCGGATCGACACGTGGAACGCCGGCAGCAACGAGCACATGCTGGCCATCAACAACGACCTCGGCTTCGAGGTCGTGCAGTGGTTCGGTGACTGGCAGGTGCCCACCGCCGAGCTCAAGGCGGCGGTGGCGAAGCGACTGGGGAGCTAGCCCCGGCCCGCGTTCGGCTTGGTGCCGTGGTTGGCCTTTGACTTGCGGGCCTTCATCTTGCGCTTGTTGGTCTTCTTCGACATGGCAGTCGGAGAGAGTAGCGGTCGGCAGTAGATTCTGACGAATGGAGCGCCTCGGCATCGTCGGTCTCCCCAATGCCGGGAAGTCCGCACTGTTCAACGCCCTCACGGGCGGCTCGGCCCTCGTCGCGCCCCACCCCTTCTCGACGACCGAGACCAACGTGGGGATGGCGCGGGTCCACGACCCCCGCCTGCTGGCCCTCTCCGAGATGAGCGAGAGCAAGAAGACGGTGCCCGCCACCGTCGAGTTCGTCGACATCGCAGGCCTGGTGGCGGGCGCGTCCACGGGCGAAGGTCTGGGCAACCGCTTCCTCGCCGGGGTGCGGGAGGCCGACGCCCTCACCCTCGTCCTGCGAGCCTTCGTCGACGAGAACGTGGTCGGCGGCCACGACCCTGTCGACGACCTCGCCGTCCTCGAGCTCGAGCTGGTGCTGGCCGATGCCGCCACCGTCGAGAGCCAGATCAACAAGCGCCGGAAGGCGGCCCGGGCCGACAAGTCGCTGGCCTCCGAGGTGGTCGCGCTCGAAGCGGCCGAGGCCGTGCTGCAAGCCGGCACCCCCATCTACCGGTCGAACCTCGACGCCGACCAGCGCAACCTGCTCAAGCCCTTCTTCCTGCTCACCAACAAGCCCGTCCTGGCCGTGGTCAACCTGGGTGAGGATCAGGTGGCCGAGGCCGACGCCATCGTCAAAGCGGTGGCCGACGAGGTGGCGGGGGCGGCCGAGGTGCTGGGCGTGAGCGTCCAGCTCGAGGCCGAGGCGGCCCAGCTCAGCGACGAGGAGCGGACGGAGCTGCTCGAGGGCTTGGGCCTCGGAGAGGGTGCACTGCCCCGAGTGGTGCGGGCCGCCTATCACCTGCTCGGTCTGCGCACCTTCCTCACGACCGGCGACAAGGAGTCCCGGGCCTGGACCTTAAGGGCCGGGGCCAAGGCGCCGGAGTGCGCGGGGGTCATCCACTCCGACCTGCAGCGCGGGTTCATCAGGGCCGAGGTCATCCACTGGGACGAGCTTCTCGACCTCGGGTCGTGGAACAAGGCCAAGGAGGTCGGACGCCTTCGGGTCGAGGGGAAGGACTACGAGGTCGTCGACGGCGACGTCCTAGAGATTCGCTTCAACGTCTGAGCCATGGCGTGGTGACTCGATGGCCTGGCTGATGAGAGATGGCGATGTGCTCGCCGCGCTCGAGGTGGCCGAGTCGTTCGGGGCCCGGCTCAAGGGCCTGTTGGGACGGGATGGCCTCGACGGCGCCCTGCTCATCCGCAAGGCCCGATCGGTGCACACGTTGGGGATGCGCTTCCCGATCGACGTGGCCTACTGCGACCGTGCCCTGCGCGTGGTCGACGTGCGCTGCGGGATGCGTCCGCACCGAATGGGACGGGCCCGCTTCACCGCCCGCTGCGTCATCGAAGCCGAGGCCGGCGCCTTCGAGCGGTGGCGCCTCCGGCCGGGCGACCAGCTCGAGGTCAAGGGGTGACGGCGGGGGAAAGCGAGGGCGCCTTGATGCTCGTGGCCACCCCTATCGGCAACCTCGGCGACCTGTCGCCTCGCTCCCGTGCCTCCCTGGCCGAGGCCGACGTCATCGGCTGCGAGGACACCCGCCGCACCCGGCAGCTGCTGACGGCGTGCGCCATCACCGGCAAGAGGCTCATCAGCGTCCACGAGCACAACGAGCAGGCTCGGGCGATCGAGATCGTCGAGCTGGTCCGCTCGGGCCGTCGCGTCGCCTTGGTCACCGACGCCGGCATGCCCGCCATCTCCGATCCTGGCGAGCGGGTGGTGGCCGCAGTGGCCGCGGCCGGCCTGCGGGTCGAGGCCATCCCCGGGCCTTCGGCTGTCGTCATGGCGCTGGCCTTGTCGGGCCTCGCCACCGAGCGCTTCACCTTCCACGGCTTCCTCCCCCGCAAGGGCAAGGACCGCAAGGCCCGAGTGGCCGAGGTGGCGGCGGCGTCGATGACCGGTGTGCTCTACGAGGCCCCCAACCGGGTGGCCGCAACCCTGGCCGACCTGGCCGAGGTGTGCGGTAGTGACCGCCGGGTGGTGCTCGCCCGCGAGCTGACCAAGCTGCACGAGGAGGTGTGGCGGGGCGATCTGGCCTCCGCTGTCGACCACGTGGCCGCCCACGAGCCGCGCGGCGAGTTCGTGATCGTGATCGCGGGAGCGCCGGCTCTCGACCGCGAGATCGACGACGACGTCATCCTGGGCGCGCTGGCCGACCGACGCGATGCGGGACTCTCGAACCGTGACGCTTCGGCCGAGGTGGCGGCCGACCTGGGCCTGCCGAAGCGCCGGGTCTACGACCTGGCCGTCAGCCGTCGCCCTCGGCCGGCGAGCTGAGCTCGGCCGCGCACGAGCGGCAGACGAGCTTGCCCCAGTGCTCGACGAGCTCCTCGCCGTCGTCGCCACCGGTCTCGCAAAAGACGCACCGGGCCTCGATCTTCTTGAGCAGGATGGTGCCTTCGTCGATGCTGATTCCTAGGGCGTCACCGGATTGGATCCCGAGGAGGCGGCGCATCTCGGCGGGCAGAACGATCCGTCCGAGATCATCGACCTTGCGCGCCATACCCGTGTTTTTCACTGGCTGATAGCCCGGGTCACGCCGGTACTGTACGCAGGTGGCCCGCTTCTACGTGACGACTCCGATCTACTACGTCAATGACGTCCCCCACGTGGGGTCTGCCTACACGACCGTCAACGCTGATGGCCTGGCCCGCTGGCACCGCCTGCTCGGCGACGACACCTTCTTCCTCACCGGCACCGATGAGCACGGCCTCAAGATCCAGCGGGCGGCCGACGAGAACGGCCTGACCCCCCAAGAGCAGGCCGACCAGACGAGCGAGCGCTTCAAGGAGGCATGGAAGCTCCTCGACATCAGCTACGACGACTTCATCCGCACCACCGAGCCCCGGCACCGGGTCGCCGTCCAACAGCTGTTGCAGGAGATCTACGACAACGGTGACATCGAGCTCGAGACCTACGAGGGCCCCTATTGCGTGTCCTGCGAGGGCTATTACGCCGAGAGCGACCTCATCGACGGCGTTCTGTGTCCCATCCACCTGCGCCCGGTCGAGACCCTGTCCGAGGAGAACTACTTCTTCAAGCTGTCGCGCTACGAGCAGCCCCTGCTCGACTGGTACGCCGCCCATCCCGACTTCGTGCAACCCGACTCGAAGCGCAACGAGGCCATCGGCCTGATCAAGGGCGGGCTGCGTGACATCTCGATCACCCGTACCTCGCTCGACTGGGGTGTCCCGGTGCCGTGGGCCGATGGTCACGTCTTCTACGTCTGGTACGACGCCCTCATCAACTACGCCACGGCCGTGGGCTATGGCTCCGAGCCCGAGCGGTTCGAGCAGTGGTGGCCCCACGTGCACCACCTCATCGGCAAGGACATCCTCCGCTTTCACTGCGTCTACTGGCCAGCCATGCTGCTGTCGGCGGGCATCGAGCCGCTGCCCCACATCAACGTTCACGGCTTCCTGCTGGTCGGCGGCGAGAAGATCTCGAAGAGCGGCCAGAAGCTGACCGCCATCACCCCGGCCGAGCTGGTCGACGAGTTCGGGGTCGATCCGCTCCGCTATCACCTGCTCCGTCACACGCCGCTCGGCGCCGACGGCGAGTTCTCGTTCGAGGCCATCACCGAGCGCTACAACGCCGACCTGGCCAACAACCTGGGCAACCTGCTCTCGCGCGTCGCCACGGTGGTGGGAAGCAAGTGCGACGGTGTCGGGCCGGCACCGTCGCCGGCCTCGCCCCTCGCCGCGGTGGCCGCCGAGGTCTACGGGGCGGTGGCCGCGGCGTGGGACGCCATCTCGCCCAGCGACGCCCTCGATGCCACGTGGCGGCTCATTCGCGAGACCAACGCCGCTCTCGAGGCGGCCGAGCCCTGGAAGGCCGACCCCGGCCCGGAGGTCGACGCCGTGCTCGGCGATGCCCTCGAGGTGTTGCGCATCGTGTCGATCCTGGCCTCGCCCGCCTTGCCGACGGCGCCGGCCGAGGTGTGGCGGCGCATCGGGCTCCCCGGCCGGCCCGCCGAGCAGCGCCTGCCCCACGCGGCCGAGTGGGGCGGCTACCCGGGCCGGCTCCCGGTCGAGAAGGGCCCGCCCCTCTTCCCTCGGAAGAAGTAGCGGTGTGGGCTGACAGCCACTGCCACGTTCCCTACGAGGGCGTGGGCTTCGAGGTGATCGACGAGGCCGTCGCCGCCGGCGTCACCCGGCTCATCAGCGTGGGCACCGACGCCAAGCAGTCGGCGGCTGCCATCGATGTGGCGAGAGCCCACGACAACGTCTGGGCCACGGTGGGGCTGCATCCCCACGACGCCGTGAACGGTGTCGACTCCCTCGACTCGGTCTGGTTCACCGACCCGCGTGTCGTGGCCGTGGGGGAGTGCGGGCTCGACTACCACTACGACCACTCGCCCCGCGACGTGCAACGGCGCGCCTTCGCCGAGCAGATCGCCTTGGCCCACCGCCACGACCTCGCCCTGGTGATCCACACCCGCGAGGCGTGGGACGACACCTTCGACATTCTCGCGGCCGAGGGACGGCCCGAGCGGACGGTCTTCCACTGCTTCACGGGTGGCCCCATCGAGGCCCGCCGGGCCCTCGACATCGGCGCCACCCTCAGCTTCAGCGGCATCGTGACCTTCAAGGGCGCGGCCGAGGTTCGGGAGGCGGCGGCGCTGTGCCCCACCGACCGGCTGCTGGTCGAGACCGACAGCCCGTTCCTCACGCCCGTGCCCCACCGGGGCCGTCCCAACACGCCGGCCTACGTCCCGCTCGTGGGGGCAGCCGTGGCCGGGGCCAAGGGACTTCCCGTCGAGGAGATCGAGGCCGCCACGTGGAACAACACCAGTGTGATCTTCGGTTTGCAGTAGCCGGGAGGCCCCTCCTAGGGTCTCCCGGAAGCCGAACGTCCTGTCCGCGTGGGAAAGGGAAGGGTCCTGCGGAACTCGCACGCTCCGGTGAGACGACTTGCTGTGCCGCTGCTTCTTTGCAGCCTGCTGGTGGTGGTACCGCTCGTCTCCCTGCGCACCTCACATACGGCGTCGCGACCGACCAGCCTCTCGGCCGGAGTCGATCTCACCCATCGCGCCCCATTCCGGGCCACCCGCTCGGCGTGGCGGACGGGCCTGACGACGACCACGACCGACGCGCCGACGACCACGACGACCGTCAAGCCCACGACGACGACGGTGCGGCGGGCGACGACGACGACCGCCAAGGCCGTCGTGCGCCCGAAGACCACGCCGACCACCGCACGGAGGACGACGGCCACCACCGCCGCCCCCGCCCCACCTCCTTCGTCGGGTCGCTCGCAGGATGGCAAGGCCTCGTGGTACGACCAGGCCCCGGACGGAACGTGCGCCCACAAGACGCTGCCGATGGGGACGATCGTCAAGGTCACCAACACCGCCAACGGCAAGAGCGTCACCTGCCGGGTGGCTGACCGGGGCCCGTACGTCGACGGCTGGATCATCGACCTGGCCAAGTCGACGTTCGCCCAGATCGCGCCCACCTCGTCGGGTGTGATCTCCGTCCACATCGAGTGGTGACGCTGTCTCGCACTCAGGTCCTCGACCTGATGGCGAGACACCAGCTCCACCCCAGCAGGGCCCTCGGCCAGAACTTCGTGGTCGACGGCAACACCGTCCGCCGCATCGCCCGCCTGGCCGGCGTGGGCCCCGGCGACCGGGTCGTCGAGATCGGCGCCGGCCTGGGCTCGCTCACCCTGGCCCTGGCTGAGACGGGCGCCTGGGTGACGGCCGTCGAGCTCGACCGCCACCTCATCCCCGCCCTGCGCGAGGCCCTCGACCCGGTTCTGGCACCAGATTTGGTCGCGGGAGCGACCAAATCTGGTGCAAGAACCGGAGGGGGGCGGGTGGAGGTCATCGAGGGCGATGCGCTCACGTTGGATTGGGCGTCGGTCTTGGGCGACCACGACGGATGGGTCCTCGTGGCCAACCTTCCCTACAACGTGGCCACGCCGCTGGTCGCCGACCTGCTCGATGGCGTGCCGGCGATCGCCCGGATGCTGGTCATGGTGCAGCGCGAGGTCGGGGAGCGCCTGGCCGCCAAGGTCGGTGACGACGCCTACGGCGCGGTGTCGGTGAAGGTCGCCTACTGGGCCACGGCCAAGGTGGTGGGACGGGTGCCGGCCACCGTGTTCGTCCCCCAACCCAAGGTCGAGTCTGCTCTGGTCGCCATCGAGCGCCGCCCGCAGCCTGCGACCGATGCCGACTTCGACCGTCTCTTCGAGCTGGTGCGGACCGGGTTCGGCCAGCGCCGCAAGATGCTGCGCCGGGCCCTCGCCGGCGTGATCGAGGCCGACGCCTTCGAGTGCGCCGGCGTGCGTCCCGAAGCGCGGGCCGAGGAGCTCGACGTCGAGACGTGGGGGAGGCTGGCGGCGTGCGCGCCCTCGCCAAGCTGACGCTGTCGCTGCGGATCACCGGTGTCCGCGACGACGGCTACCACCTCATCGACGCCGAGATGGTCACCCTCGACCTGGCCGACGAGATCTCGTTCGCCGACGGGGGCACCAACCGCCTTCCCGCCGACGACCTCGTCTCCCGGGCCCTCGAAGCGGTCGGGCGCGACGTCGAGGTGTGGCTGACCAAGCGCATCCGGCCGGGCGCCGGCTTGGGCGGAGGGTCGGCCGACGCCGCCGCCGTCCTGCGCTGGGCCGGGGTCGACGACCTCGAGCTGGCCGCCTCGCTGGGGGCCGACGTGCCCTTCTGCCTGGTGGGGGGACGGGCCCGGGTGCGGGGTATCGGCGAGATCATCGAGCCCCTCCCCTTCGAGGACCGGGTCTTCACCCTGCTCACGCCCACCTTCGGGGTCAGCACTCCCGCCGTCTACGCCAAGTGGGACGAGATGGGCGGCCCGACGGCGGACGGGCCGAACGACCTCGAGCCCGCCGCCCTCGCCGTCGAGCCCCGGCTGGCCGAGTGGCGCGATCGCCTGGGTGACGCCACCGGGCTGACCCCACAGCTGGCCGGGAGCGGTTCGACCTGGTTCGTCGAGGGCGATTTCCCGAGCCGCGGCCGGGTCGTGACGCGCACCGACCGCCCCTGAGGGACGGTCGGTCGGAACACTGAGACCGCTGGTGCTGCCGGGGGTGGGTGCTACTTACCGGCCCGGCGCTGCCAGCGGGTGGCCTTCAGCATCTTCTTGTGCTTCTTCTTGCGCATGCGCTTGCGGCGCTTCTTGATCAACGATCCCATGGCGGGGGCCGAGGTTAGCGGCGCTTTGGCGGTCGGAGCGAACCGAGGCCCCGGTATCGTCTGCCTGAACCTTTCGGGGGTCGTCCAACGGCAGGACAGCAGTTTTTGGTACTGCGAATGAGGGTTCGATTCCTTCCCCCCGAGCAACCCGACCCCCGCCCCCCGAGCAACCCGACCCCCGCCCCCCGAGCAACCCGACCCC
>JAUTXA010000031.1 GCA_030838265.1 Actinomycetota bacterium
ACCGAATCGGTATCTGGTCCCTCGCCCTTCAGCCCGGTGTCGGCCGGGTCGGCGCGGCGGCCGGCGACCAGGCAGAGGTCGAAGCCAGTGCCCCGGATGGTGGTGAGTGGCGACTCGTCGGAGCGGAAGCTCCACTCGTCTCCACTCGGCCCTATCAGCTCGAAGGCCACCGGCCCAGAGAGCTGGCGCCCGGACCGGGCAAAGGCGTAGGGCAGGGTCCGCCACGCCAGCCGGGCGATGTGGCGCAGCCGATCGGGCGGGTCGAGGGCGACCCCCAAGCCACAGGCCACGTCGCCGGTGTGGATCCACGTCTCGGCCAACCGAGTGGTGGTGAGTGTCCGCACCGACAGCTCGCCCGCCACCCACGTCACCCGGTCGGAGGGATCGCACGCCTCGAACGCCTTGCGCAACGCGGCCGCCCCCGTCTGCCAACGCTCGAAGATGGCGGACGGGGGCTGGCCCCGATCGCGAGCCACCATGAGGTCGGCGCCTTCGTCGACCGACGACGCCGGGTCGAGCCCGCGTGCCAACTCGACCAGGCCCTCGGCGAAGCGGCCTTCGGCGCTGGCCAGGGCCATCTCGTCGGTCTGGGCCAGGTGGGTCACCACGTCGGCAACGGTCCAGCCCTCGCAGCGCGACGGGCGTTGCCACCCCGCCTCATCGAGACCGCTCAGCAGGCCGGCCAGCTCGGCGTGCTGCGCCGCCAGGTCGGCGCCGATGTCGGCGACGGGTGTGGCCACCTCAGCGGCTCAGCGCCGTTCCTTCCGCTTGGGGGGAACGGTGAAGGGCGCCTCGAGCAGGGCCTTGAACAAGGCGTCGTCGGGCTGGTTGGGCTCGTTCAGGCGTTGCAGGTAGAGCTTGAGCGCGGCCCGCCCCGGCGCCACTTGCTCGCCGCGGAGGCCGACCGAGCGAGCGAGGGCGTCCTTGGCCGCCACGACGCGCTCCTTGCGCTTGGCCCGCTCCTCCTCGGTCGGCTGCCGCTTGGTCGCGGGCTGGGCGGACGCCGATGCGCCGGAGTTCGAGGACTCGTCGTCGCGAACGGTGAGCTTGGTGCGGATCGTCATCCCCTCATCGTAGGCAAAGGCGCCCGACCTACGGTCCGCGAAGCGACGAGGCCGACACCCCCGCCGTAGGGTTCGCCTGTGTCACAGGACGAGGTCGCACGAGCGCTCGACGTCCTCTGCTCCGACCAGCTCGAGCCGATCGTCGACATGGTGCTGCGGTCGATCGGGCCCGATGAGTACGAGTGCCGCTCGGCCGAAGGGCGCTCGACCTTCCGCCGCGACGAGAAGTGGAACTTCACGGTCACCGAAGTCGTGGGCCGCGACCCTCTCGCCAACGATGCCGCCGATGCCTTCGTGGGCCTGGCCGCTGAGCGGGCCAACCTCCACCCGAGCCGCGCCGACAACGCCTATCCCAACGGACGGGAGCAGGTCGCCCAGCTCTTCGACTCGCCCGACGCCCCCGACCTGTGCGTGCTGCACGCCGCGGCCCACAACTGGGAGGACCAAGGCGGCCACCGGGGCGAGCACGGCTCGATCGATGCCATCCAGGCCCGGGCTCCGTTCATCATGGCGGGAAAGGGCGTGAAGGCGAGGGGTCGCGTCCCCCGCCACTGCCGGCTCATCGACGTGGCCCCGACCGTCCTCGCCCTTCTCGGTGCGGAGACCATCAGCGGCGTCGGCCTCACCGGCGCGCCGAGGGACGATGCCCTCCTCGCTCGCCAGGACGGCGAGCCCCTCACCGATCTGCTCGACGGCGAGACGCCCGCCCACGTTGTCGGCTTCCTGCTCGACGGCTGCAACCCCAACGTGCTCTACGCCATGGCCGAGTCGGGCGAGGCCCCCAACGTGGCCCGGATCATGAGCCTCGGCACCACCTTCGACCACGGCGCCCTCAGCGGTCTCCCCACCGCGACCCTGGCCAACCACACCGCCACGTTGACCGGTTGCTACCCGGGCCACCACGGGATCCTGCACAACGCCTGGTACGACCGGGCCAAGGGCGAGCAGGTCATCACCAACTCGCCGGCCACCTGGCCGTGGGCCATGCAGCGACTGCGGACCGACGTCGAGACCATCCACGAGGCGGTGCAGCGGGTCCGTCCTGGGGCGTTCACGGCCTCGTTCGACGAGCCCGCCGATCGGGGCGCCAGCCACTCGACCTTCGACGCCATTCGCGACGGGCGCCTTCCCGACCGTTTCCCGGCCGACCAGCTCGAGCACTCGACGGAACGGTTCGTCCGGCCGTCGAAGGACTACCGGCGCATGTCGATCATCGACCACCTCGGCGCCCAAGACTGCGTCGACCTCTGGGCCGAGGTCAGCCCCGCCTTCACATGGTTGAACTTCACCCTCACCGACGCCGCCTTCCACGAGGGCGGTCCCCACTCCGAGATGGCCGCCGCCTCGGTGCGCGACACCGACGCCCGTCTGGGACGGGTCCTCGAGGCCGTCGAGCGGGCCGGCGTCTTTGACGACACCGCCTTCTTCCTGGTCGCCGATCACGGCATGGAGGAGACCAACCCCGAGGTCCGGGGTGACTGGGGCCCGGTGCTCCGCGACGCCGGTCTGTCCTTCCGCGACGAGGCCTACGGCTTCCTGTACTTCCTCGACTGACTCGGCTCAGCCCGGGCCACCGCCCGCGCCGGCTCGCTAGCTGGCGGGATGGGCGGAGACCGACAGCAGGTTGCCGTCGGGATCCTTGAACCAGGCCACGGTCGCGCCGTCGGGCGTGTGCCAGATGGCGTCGGCGTCCTGTTCGATGCCCATGTTCTCGAAGCGCTCGAAGACGACCCCACGTGATGCCAGGCCGCGCACGCTCGACGTCATGTCGGTGACCTCCCACCCCAGGGTGGTGAAGGGGTGAGGCGTCAGGGCGGGGACGGGCGTCACGCGCACCGTCGTCCCGTTGGCGTCGAAGACCAGGGCGAAGGGCGTGTCGACCACCAGGCGGAGGCCCAGCACGTCCTCGTAGAAGGCCCGGGCCGCGGCCTTGTCGAGGGTGGGGACGAAGCCCACGAGGGCGGCGCGGCCAAGGCCGGCGTCTTCGCTCATGACGCCGACGCCGACCGAGCGGGCGGCACGGTCGCCAACTGGCCGCCGATGATCTCGCGGTCCTCGGGGTCGTCGAGCGTGGCGACGGCCTCGCTGGCCAGGGCGACGTAGCGGTCACGCTCGTCTGCGTTGCCGGCGCAGGCCTGGGCCCGGGCCATCGTCTCGTAGGCCGAGGCCAGCCGGAAGTCGGTGAAGCCCTCGCTCTGGGTCGCCGTCAGGCACTTGGTGGCGAAGCGCAATGCCAGCTCGGCCAGCCCCAGCTCGGCGCACACCCGGGCCAGCTGCCCGTCGCCCACCGATCGGTTCGAGGCGTCGCCCACGTCACCCCAGAGGAACCGGGACCCGAAGGCGGCGGCCAACAGCTCGTCGTCCTCGTCGCCGGTGCGATGGGGCTTGTCGAGCAGGTCCCACGTGTGGTTGTAGAGGGTGGCGGCGAAGTGTCGCTGCCACCCCGACGCATCTGAGGGCTCGGTCACCCCCTAATCCTGCTGCGCCGCTCGCCTTCGTGCCACGAATCGGCTGCCGAGGAGGAGGAGCAAAGCACCCAGGCCCGGGAGGGCAAGAGGCTGCCCACCGGTGTTGGCGATCGTGCCGGTGCCGCCGGCCACGGTGCCGCTGCCGCCCGCCGCCAGCCCACTCGAGCCCGACGACGTGGTCGGGGTGGTCGACGTGGTCGAGCCCGCGGAGCCCGCCACCGCAGTCGTGCTGGCCGTCGTCGACGACCCCCCGCCCGCCGATGCTGTCGTCGTCGTGGCCTCGGACGCCGTCGTCGACGTCCCGAGGTCAGACGAAGACGACGAGGTGGTCACCGAGGGCGAGGCCTGCTTCGAACCCGAGTCCTTCGACGCGTTCACGCCCAGCCCGATGAGGCCTCCCACGAACAGGAGGCCAACCAGGCTGGTGAGGAGTCGGAGCCGCGAGTTCAGGAGATCCCCATTCGTCGTTGGGCGCGGGCCCAAAGCGAGCGTAACGGCAGTCTTACGCCTGTTTGGGGATGCTCGAGCCCGCCCGGCCTGACCTGCACCGATGCCGCTCCCGCCCGTCGAAGACCGGCAAATGGGCTCGGTGTCAAAACTGGCGAACAACTTTTCGGGAGTCGGTCAAGCCGCCCGACGAGGGCACCCGATGGGGCCCTATGACGTCTACCCCGACCCTCGCCCGCACCGCGACCCAGTGGGCGGCCACTGGCACCTCCCACAACCCGGATGCTCGACGAGCGGGAGCCGAGGCGGCGACCGACGCGCTGAGCGGCGCTGACCCGAAGCTCTTGGTCGTCTTCTCCTCCGACGCCTACGACCTGAAGCAGCTCCTCGCCGGTGTGGCTGAGGTGGCCCACGACGTCCCCGTGATCGGCTGCTCGACCTCCGGCGAGATCGCGGCCGCGGGGCCCGGGACGGCCAGCGTAGTGATCATGGCCCTCGGCGGAGCAGGGTTCTCGGTGGTGACGGCCGCGGCCGACACCGACGCCCAGGGCCTGCGCCAGGCCGGCGCCGAGGTAGCGGCCACCGTGGCTCGACTCGAGGCTCGGCCCTACAAGGTGATGCTGCTCTTGACCGACGGGCTCGGCGGCGACCAGCAAGAGGTGGTGCGAGGCGCCCATCGCATCCTGGGGGCCGAGGTGCCTCTCGTCGGCGGCTGCGCCGGTGACGACATGAAGATGCAGCACACGTTCCAGTTCCACGGCGAGTCCGTCCTCGAGCACTCGGTCGTCGGCGCCGCCATCGGCTCCGAGGGCCCGATCGGCATCGGCGTCGAGCACGGCTGGCGAGCCGTCGGCGAACCGATGGTCGTCACGTCGAGCGAGGGCAACCGCGTCCTCACCCTCGATGATCAGCCGGCGCTGGCCGCCTACCTCCAACGCCTCGATGCGCCGGCCGAGGTGCACGCCGACGCCGACGCCTTCACCCATTTCGCCATGACCCATCCGCTCGGGCTGAGCCGCCGGGGTGGAGACGAGGTCCGCTTCGTCGCCGGTGCCGACTTCACCGACGGCTCGTTGAACTGCATCGCCGCCCTGCCGCAAGGGAGCCTGGCCTGGATC
>JAUTXA010000147.1 GCA_030838265.1 Actinomycetota bacterium
ACCCCGGCCCGCCGCGCCGCCCTCGTCCAGGAGCCTTTCTCGGCCCAGCTGCGGGCCAGCCGCGACCGCATGCTGGCCCTGGCCCGGGCCGAGGTGCACCACGTCTTCGGTGCCGAGCTCGCCCTCCTCGACGAACCCGAGGCCGACGATGTCGCCGCCGCCGTCGACGCGGCCAGCAGCTGGGGGGCATGGGACGCCCTGCGCCACGCGTCCGGTCTCTCCCCCACCTCGGCTACCCGCGTCCTGGCCCGGCTGGTGGCATCGGCGCTCGGCCAACCCGAGCTCTCACTCTCAACCTCAACCTCAACCTCAACCTAGAGAAAGAAAAGAAAGGAACACCTCACGTGTCCGACATGAACATCAACGACCAAGAAGCGCTCGGCGCCCTCGTCGAGGGCAAGTCCGACGAGGAGATCAACCAGCTCCTGCAAGCTGCTGGCGTCGACACCGTCCTCGACCAGATCTTCACCGCCATGAAGGATCGCTTCCAGCCCGACAAGGCCGCCGGCCAGACCGCCGTCGTCCAGTGGGACATCAGCACGCCCGATGGCACCGAGACCTACCAGTTCAAGGTCGACAACGGCACCTGCGAGATCACCAAGGGCGGCACCGACAGCGCCCGCGTCACCCTCGGGCTGTCGCTGCCCGACTTCATCCGCTTCATCTCCGGCAAGCTCGACGGCATGCAGGCCTTCATGAGCGGTCGGCTGAAGCTGTCGGGCGACATGATGTTCGCTCAGACCATGCAGGCCTGGTTCGCGGCCTGATCAGACAGGAGACAACGACATGAAGTTCGGCGTCATCTTCGCCAACGCGGGCCCGGCGGCCGACCCTCAACACGCGGTCGGCCTCGCCCGGGCGGCGGAGGACGCCGGCTTCGAGTCGCTGTGGACCGTCGAGCACGTGGTCGTCCCGGCCGGGTACGAGTCGACGTACCCGTACTCGGCCGACGGCCGAATGCCCGGTCCGGAGGAGACACCAATCCCGGACCCGCTCATCTGGCTCAGCTACGTGGCCGCGGTCACGACCCGCATCCGGCTGGCGACCGGGATCTTGATCCTTCCCCAGCGCAACCCCGTCGTCTTGGCCAAGGAGGTCGCCACCCTCGACGCCCTCTCCGGCGGCCGGGTGACCCTCGGCGTCGGCGTCGGATGGCTCAAGGAGGAGTTCGACATCATCGGTGTGCCCTTCGAAGAACGCGGGGCCCGCACCGACGACTACGTCGCCGCCCTGCGCGCTCTCTGGGAGCAACCGGCCGCCACCTATGCCGGCAAGTTCGCTTCGTTTGCGGGCGCTCAGGTGTACCCCAAGCCCGCCCAGGCCCAGATACCCATCGTTGTTGGGGGCCACAGCGAGGCCGCCGCTCGTCGGGCCGGACGTATCGGCGACGGGTTCTTCCCGGGCAGCGGGGACCTCGAGGCGCTGGCCCATCTGCTCGACGTCATGCGCAAGGCCGCCGTCGATGTCGGACGTGACCCCGAGGCCATCGAGGTGACAGCCGGCGGAGCCCTCGACCCCGATGGCATCAAGCGCTACGCCGACCTGGGCGTCTCCCGGATGGTGGTGCCGCCCATCGGGCGCGATCTCGAGTCGCGCCAGGCGTTCTTGAGCGGCATGGCGCCGCTGATCAGCCAGCTCGCCTAGCTGACGACCTTGAGCGATCCCCGCATGATCGGGTGGATGCGGCAGAAGTAGGTGTAGGTGGTCCCGACTGGAGTGTCGCTCGGGATCGGAAGGTCCCACGTGATCTGGTTCGATGCGGCCGACGCGAATGGCGGGCCGAACCCGAGCTGGCCGGTGTTGTAGGGGTCGCCTCGGGAGGTGTCAAAGCCCCAGGTGGCGAGCGGGTAGCTCTGGCCCCAGGCGCCGGTGCACGGCGCGTCGCAGGAGGTGACGGTGTGGTTGATCGACGAGGCCGCGTCATCGGTGCGGAAGGTCACGACCGACCCCGCGGCGACGGGCGCGGGTGCTTGGCCGAGGCCACCCGGCGAGAAGTCGAAGGCCCGGATGTCGACGGCGGTCACCGGCGCGCCGGCCGCTGGGACATCACGAGGATCAGGTAGGCCGGTGGCGTGGCCGCCGAAGTCGGGCGGAGCGGGCAGCACGTTGGTGACCTCACCTGAGGTGCTCGAGGGCAGCTGACAGAGCGGGGCGTCAGGCACCTCGCCCGCGGCGAGGGGGTGACCCCACGCCACCATGATTCCCATGGCCTCGTAGAACGGATGGGTTACGTCGTAGGCGGTCGTCACCGAGATCCGGTCGCCGGCTCTGACTGTGTAGCGCCAGTTGTCGGGCGTGACGGTCATCCGGTAGTCCCACGACCCGAAGCTCCCCGACGGGATGGTCCCGTCGCGGGTGTTGTGGATGGCGTCGGACGAGAACAGCAGGGCCGAGTTCTGGCCCTGGCCGTTACAGGACTCGCTGCGCAACTCGTCTCTGACCCCGCCGGGGTGGACGTGGCCGCCGGCCCAGACGATCTCGTAGTTCCTGGCGACGGAGAAGTCCTTCTTGCGCAGGTGGATGGTGCGGGTGGCGTCGACCGGGTCGACACGCGCTCCCGTCCTGGTCGGGTTGTACACGGGGTAGGCGGCGTTGTTGCCGCCGACCACGTCGAGCCAGATGGGGTCGACGGCCTTCATGCCTTGGGCCACGCCGGTCGCCAATGGCGTGAAGCCCACGTCCCAGGTGATGTACACGACGTGGGACGACGTGCTCAGGTTGTGGACCATGTAGTTGAGCACCCAGGTGTCGCTGGCGCTGACCTGGTAGCCGTACCCAGTGGGGATCTGGGAGACGGTCTTCTCCTCGCCAGTGGCGAAGAACGGCGTGTAGCTGCCCTCATGGGCCGGGTTGAGCCAGACACCGTGGTGCAGGTGCACGACGTGGATGGGCGGCACCTGGCCGCTCACGGCGTCGACCATGTTGGCCTTCATGCTGGTGACGAACCCGTCAGCGCGGGGCGACTCGATGGTGACGGGCCCGAACATGATCAGGTTCTGACCAGGCCCGATGGTGAGCGGGCCGTAGCGGCAGTGGAGCTGCTGGGCGTTCGGGTTGGTCGGGTCGGGCTGGCAGGCGTCGTTGGGGCCGGCCGGGATGCCGGGCGCGGCGTGGGCCCCCATCACCTTGCCCAACCCCAACAGGGCGACCATGGCGATGACGATCACAAGAACACGACGCACGGCGTTCCTCCCCAGGTACTCGCTCGGCGGTGGGTCGAGTGTACGGACAATCCGGGCATGCCTGCCATCTGGCGCCTGGCTCAGCAGGCGCGTGGAGCGCCGCTCAGCCCGAGGGATCAGCCGCCGATGGGGGTGACGGCGACCTCGGTCGTCGCCTCGGCGTCCTCCGCACAGTGCGGGCAGGGCTCGGAGTGCCGGAACGAGCGGAGCAGGCGAGAGCCGGATTCGTTGAGCTTCACCACAAAGCCGTCGGAGTCGAGGGAGTGCTCGAGGCCGAAGTAGTCGGTCCACTCCTCGTCGGGGACGGGGAGGTCGACGTCGCCCGCCAGCGGCACGCGCCGGAAGCGCCCTCGGTGCGAGTCGAAGACCCACCGGGAGTGGCAGGACTCGATGACTTCGTAGGCCACGGCCCCCGTCGTGCCCTTGGGTTGGGCGCGTGACACCTGTTCGTCTCCGCTCACAGGGTGAACATTGTCACGCCAGGCGCCGTTCGCGGTAGATCGTTACGGCGTGAGGCCGTGGGACGATGCCCGCGTGGATCGCCGTTCGATGGCCCGGCTGGCCGCCCTCGCCCTGGTCTGGGGGTCGAGCTTCCTGCTCATCAAGGTCGGGCTGCGCGGTCTGACTCCGTCGCAGCTGGTGCTCACCAGGCTGGTCTTCGGGGCGGGCGTGCTCCTCGTGGTCGTGGTCGCCCGCCGGCTCTCGCTGCCCACCGACTGGCGGATGTGGGGCCACCTCACGGTGCTGGCCGTCACCGCCAACGTCGTGCCGTTCGTGCTCTTCGCCTGGGGCGAGCAGCACATCAGCTCAGGGCTGGCCGGCATCCTCAACGCCACCACCCCGCTGCTGACCGTGATCATCGCCGTCGTCGTCCTGCCCGACGAGCGGGCCTCGTTCCTCCGGGCCGTTGGTGTGGCGATCGGCTTCGCCGGCGTGGTGCTGATCATCGCCCCCTGGCACTCGGGAGGAGCCGGCTCGTTGGCGGGCGAGCTGGCCTGCCTCGGCGCCGCCGCCTGCTACGGCGTGGCCTTCACCTACACCCGCCGCTTCGTCTCCGGGCGGGGCTCACCCCTTGCCCTCGCCACCGGCCAGCTCGGCGCTGCCGCCGTCCTGCAGATCTTCGTCACCCTCGCCGCTCACGAGCCCAGCCCCCACCTCACGACCAAGGTGGTGGCTGCCGCCATCGCGCTGGGGGCCGTCAACACCGGCCTCGCATACCTCCTCTACTACTCCCTCATCCGCGACATCGGCGCCACGTCCACGGCGATGGTCACCTACCTCATGCCCATCGTGGCCGTAGGCCTCGG
>JAUTXA010000163.1 GCA_030838265.1 Actinomycetota bacterium
GGCCGGCAAGGTCGTCACGACGGCCGTCTACGGCGGCACTCTCGTCGCGGTCGACGGCAACTACGACGACGTCAACCGGCTGTGCGCGGAGCTGGCATCGGAGCACCCGTCGTGGGCGTTCGTGAACGTCAACGTCCGCACGTACTACGCCGAGGGCTCCAAGACGTTGGCCTTCGAGGTGGCCGAGCAGCTGGGCTGGCAGACCCCTGACCATGTGGTGGTGCCCATCGCCTCGGGGAGCCAGCTGACCAAGATTCACAAGGGCTTCGACGAGCTCTACAAGGTGGGACTGCTCGACGACGAGCCCCACGTGCGGGTCAGCGGGGCCCAAGCCACGGGCTGCTCGCCGGTGGCCACCGCGTTCGCTGACGGCAGCGACTACATCAAGCCGGTCAAGCCGTCGACCATCGCCAAGTCCCTCGCCATCGGCAACCCGGCCGATGGGTGGTACGCCCTCGACGTCGTCCGCTCGACAGGGGGCGGCATCGGGTCAGTGAGCGACGACGAGATCATCGACGCCATCCGCCTGCTGGCCCGGACGGAGGGGATCTTCGCCGAGACGGCGGGCGGCGTCACCATCGCCACCCTCAAGCAGCTGGCCGAGCAGGGCGTGGTCAGAGCCGACGAGCGGGTGGTGGCCTACGTGACCGGCAACGGGCTCAAGACCATCGAGGCCATCGCCCCCTATGTCGGGCCGACCGCCACCATCGCCCCGTCGCTCGAGGCTTTCGCCCAGGCCGTGGAGGTCGACGAATGAGCGTCACCGTCCGCATCCCCGCCCAGCTGCGCACCCTGTCCGGCGGCGCCGGCGAGGTGGCGCTCGACGGCTCGACCGTGGCCGAGATCCTCAAGGCTCTCGACGCCGCCCATCCCGGGTTCGGCGCTCGCCTCTTCGACGACGACGGCAAGCTCCGGCGTTTCGTGAACATCTTCCTGGCCGAGGAGGACATCCGCTTCCTCGACGGTGTCGAGACGGCGGTCACCGACGGTCAGGTGCTGTCGATCATTCCCGCCGTGGCCGGGGGCTGAGCGCCCCCTTCCCCCGCTACCCTCGGCCCGATGAGCCAAGTCCTGATCGTCGACGATGACGATCTCGTGCGCGGGATGTTGGGCTACCTCTTCTCCGACGCCGGCTTCACCGTGATGGAGGCCGAGAACGGCCAGGAGGCCCTCGAGGTTCTCGAGGCGTCGGCTCCTGAGTGCATGGTGCTCGACCTCATGATGCCCAAGGTCGACGGCTACGCCGTGCTGCGCGAGCGACGCCGGCGGGGCCTGGCCGAGAGCACCCGCATCGTCGTCCTCACCGCCAAGAGCGACACCCGCGACGCCGTGTGGTGCTGGGAGCTCGGGGCCGATCAGTTCCTGACCAAGCCGTTCGATCCCGACGCCCTGCTCTCGGTGGTCCGGGGTCTGCTCGACCTCACGCCGGCCGCGGCGGCGGCCAAACGGGAGGAAGGCATCGCCGAGGCCCGTCGCCTCGACGAGATCGAGGCCGCCTTCAAGGTCCGCCGCCGGCGCTGAACGGCGATCAGCCGCTTCCTCAACCATCGCCTCGGCCCTGCCGATAAGGAGGCATGGCTGACGTGCTCGTGGTCGATGACGATCCGGACGTGGTCGGGATGCTCCAGTTCGCCTTGGAGGACTCAGGGTTCTCGGTGCGCACCGCCACCGACGGCAAGAACGCGCTGACTGCTCTCGAAGAGCACGCCCCTGACGTCATCGTGCTCGACCTGATGATGCCCAACCTCGACGGCTTCGGCCTGCTGCGCAGTCGTCGCCAGCGGAACCTGGCCCCCGACGCCCGGGTGGTCATCGTGACGTGCAAGACGTCCGAGCGTGACTACGTGCGGGGCTGGGAGCTCGGGGCGGACGAGTACGTCACCAAGCCCTTCGAGCCCGACCGCCTCGTCCGCATCGTGCGGGAGCTGGCCTTCGCCCAGCCCGAGGTCCTGCAGCAGCGGCGCGACGCCGAGCTGCAGAAGGCCGAGCTGCTCGAGCGCCTGGAGTCGGCCTTCAGCCGTCCCCGCGTGGCGCCCCGGGCCGCCGCCAGCTGAGCCGCTGACGGTCGTACCAGCCACTTTCTGCGGCCCAGAGCCACATTGAGTGGCATGTACGACCCGGAGACGCTCAACCAGGGGCCGGAAAGTGCCGAAGGGTGGGCATGGCCCGTGTCTTGGTAGTTGACGACGATCCCCTCATCCGGGAGATGCTCCGCTTCGTCCTCGAGGACGCCGGCCATGAGGTCTCCGAGAGCTCCGATGGCGAGGCGGCCCTGGTGGCCCTCACCGAGGACGCCCCGGACTGCATGGTCCTCGACCTGATGATGCCCAGGGTGGACGGGTTCGGCGTGCTCCAGAGCATGCGGGCTGCCGGTCTCGCTCCCTCGACCCGGGTGGTCATCCTCAGCTGCTGCAGCCGGGAGAACGACTACCGGCGGGGCTGGGAGCTCGGCGCCGATGAGTACGTGACCAAGCCGGTCGACGTCGATCGCCTGGTCCAGGTCGTCGACGAGCTGTCAACCATGGACGAGGGTGAGCTCGAGGCTCGCCGCTCCGCCGGCATCACCGGCGCCGTGCTGGCCGAGCGTCTCGACGCCAGCCAGCACCGTCATTTCCTGAGGTCCTGAAGCCCAGGTTCCCCCGTTGGCACTCGCTTGCAGAGAGTGCCAGGGCGTGCTTTGCTGTTAGCACTCAAGAGACGTGAGTGCTAACGCTCCCGGTCGCCCAATGGAGGGAACCAACCCATGCCCAAGCTGATCTCGTTCGACGAGCAGGCCCGCCGGTCGCTCGAATCCGGCATGAACCAGCTGGCTGACGCCGTGCGCGTCACCCTCGGCCCCAAGGGCCGCAACGTGGTGCTCGAGAAGAAGTGGGGCGCCCCCACCATCACCAATGACGGCGTGTCCATCGCCAAGGACATCGAGCTCGAGGACCCCTTCGAGCGCATCGGTGCCGAGCTGGTCAAGGAAGTGGCCAAGAAGACCGACGACGTCGCCGGTGACGGCACGACGACCGCGACCGTGCTGGCCTGGGCCATGGTCCGTGAGGGCCTGCGCAACGTGGCTGCCGGCGCCAACCCCATGTCGCTCAAGAAGGGCATCGAGGCCGCCGTCGAGGCCGCCATCGCTTCGCTGAAGGACATCTCGAAGGAGACCGAGACCAAGGAGCAGATCGCCCAGGTCGCCTCCATCTCGGCCGCCGACACCGAGATCGGCGGCATGATCTCCGAGGCCATCGACAAGGTGGGCAAGGATGGCGTCATCACCGTCGAGGAGTCGCAGACCTTCGGCATGGAGATGGACCTGGTCGAGGGCATGCGCTTCGACAAGGGCTACATCTCGCCCTACTTCGTCACCGACCCCGAGCGCATGGAGGCCGTCCTCGAGGATCCCTACGTCCTCCTCGTGGGCTCCAAGATCTCGGCTGTCCGTGATCTGCTCCCCGTCCTCGAGAAGGTCATGCAGTCCGGTCGGGCCCTCGTCATCGTCGCCGAGGACATCGAGGGCGAGGCCCTCGCCACCCTGGTCGTCAACAAGATCCGGGGCACCTTCAAGTCGGTCGCCGTCAAGGCCCCCGGCTTCGGCGAGCGCCGCAAGGCCATGCTCCAGGACATCGCCATCCTCACCGGCGGCCAGGTCATCACCGAAGAGGTCGGCCTGAAGCTCGAGAACGTGACGGTCGACCTGCTGGGCAAGGCCCGCAAGATCACCATCACCAAGGACGAGACCACCATCGTCGAGGGCGGCGGCTCCGAGGACGACATCAAGGGCCGCATCAACCAGATCAAGACCGAGATCGAGAACACCGACTCCGACTACGACCGGGAGAAGCTCCAGGAGCGTCTGGCCAAGCTGTCGGGCGGCGTCGCCGTGATCAAGGTCGGTGCCGCCACTGAGGTCGAGCTCAAGGAGAAGAAGCACCGCATCGAGGACGCCGTCAGCACCACCAAGGCGGCCGTCGAGGAGGGCGTCGTGCCCGGCGGCGGTGTCGCTCTGCTGCGGGCCCAGGCCAAGGTGCAGGGCATGAGCACGCTCGACGGTGACGAGGCCACGGGAACGAGGATCGTGGCCCGAGCCCTCGAGGAGCCCCTCAAGCAGATCGCGGTCAACGCCGGCATGGAGGGGGGCGTGGTCGTCGACCGGGTGCGCAACCTCGCCAACCCGACCGAGGGCCTCAACGCCGAGACGGGCGTCT
>JAUTXA010000042.1 GCA_030838265.1 Actinomycetota bacterium
GTCGATGCGCCTCGGGGCCGCGGCTCGGGCCCAGTGCCATGTGGCCAGCGTCATCACCACGACGAGCGGCGCGGCAGCCAGGACGACGACGGTCACGGTGCCACCGATTGGGTGATCCGGTGCATCCACAGACCCCCGAGCAGGTCGAGGGCCAGCCCGGCGGCCAGCACCACCGCGCCGGGGACGGAGCGAAAGAGAAAGGCCGCTGTCCGGGGGTCGGTCATCGTGGCGAGAGCGCAGAAGGCCACCGGCGCCAGGCCGATCACCAGGGCCGAGGTCCGGGCTTGGGCGGCGAGCGCTCGGGCCTGGCCGGCCGCGGCCAGGCGTTGGCGCAGGGTGGCGGCCACGGCATCGATGGCCCGGGCCTGGGCACCGCCGGCCTCGAGCCCGAGACCGAGGGCGGCGGCGGCCAGCGTGGCACCGGGAGCGTCGGTCGTCGCGGCCCACCACGAGAGAGCGTCGTCGAGCCCCTCCCCCGCCGCGTTGCGGGCCGCCACCGCGGCCAGCCCGTCCACCACCTCACCGCCGCGTACGCCGCCCGCTTCGGCGAGCGCCTGGCGCAGCGAGGCCCCGGTGCGCAGCGACCGGGCCACCGCCTCGAGGTCAGCGGCCAGCTCCACCGCGGCACGAGCCCGGTGTCGTGACTCCCCAAGCCGGTGCCAGAAGGCCCGCCCGCCCAGGACGGCGGCCCCGCCGGCGACCACCGCGCCCGGGCCCAAGGACAAGGCGATCATCGCCACCATGACGACGGCCGTGCCTCGAGCCCAGCTGGCAATCGGCGGGCCGGACGTCTCGTCGCCCGCCGAGGACGGCCCACCGGTCAGCCGCCGCAGCACCCGGTGTCGGGCGAAGACGTCGGTCATGGCTCGACCGCCAGAGTCCGCAGCTCTCCGTCCACGATCTCGACCCGCGCCACCTCGACGACCGACCGTCGTCCGCCCGGACCCCGTGCCACCTGGACGACGAGGTCGAGAGCCGACCCGAGCTGCTCGCGGATGGCGGGCAGGGGCAGGGCGACATCGCCCATGAGGACCATGGTCTCCAAGCGGCGCAGAGCATCGGCAGGGCCGTTGGCGTGGCACGTCGACATCGAGCCGGCGTGGCCCGTGTTCATGGCCTGCAACATGTCGAGGGCCTCAGGACCGCGGCACTCGCCGACGACGATGCGGTCGGGCCGCATCCGCAGCGCGGTGCGGACCAGGTCGCGTATCCGCACCTCGCCTACGCCGTCCGCGTTCGCCGGGCGCGCTTCGAGGCGGACGACGTGCGGCTGCTCGAGACGGAGCTCAGCCGCGTCCTCGACGGTGATGATGCGCTCGCGGGCCGGGATGTCGCCGGCCAAGGTGTTGAGCAACGTCGTCTTGCCCGCCCCGGTGCCGCCCGACACCAGGATGTTGCGCCGTTCTGTGACGGCCTGATGCAGGTGATCGCTGACTGCACCGGCGCAGAAGGCGCTCAACGGGAGGCGCCGGGCCGCGAAGCGGCGAATGGTGAGACAGGGCCCATCGACCGAGAGCGGCGGCACCACGGCGTGCACCCGCGACCCGTCCGGCAGACGGGCGTCGACGATCGGGCTGGCGCGGTCGACGCGGAGACCGAGCGGCGCCACCACCCGCTCGATCAGGCGACCGACCTCGTTGCCATCGAGGTGGATGCCGGCCCGCGCCACCTCTCCCCTGCGCTCGACCCAAACCTCGCCGTCGCCGTTCACCATCACGTCGGTGACGTCGCCGTCGAGCAGGATCGGGTCGAGAGGGCCAAGGCCGCGCGCCGCCGACACCACGTCGGCGACCACAGCCTCGATCTCGGCGTCGGTGAGCAGCGGCGCCTCGGCCCGCGCCATCTCGGTCAGCCGCCCGCCGTCGACCAACGCGCCATCGCCCGCGCCGGCCACCACCGCGGCCCGCAGCCGCTGCCGGAGCTCGGCCGTCACGCCGCCGACCGCACCGCTCGCTCGAGCTGGCGGGGCAGGCGAGCGGCCAGGAGGCCGGCGTCGACGGAGCGAGAGATGCCGTCGTGGTGGGGCACCACGGCGCGGACGGGCAGACCGAGGACGTCCTCGACGTCGCCGACGCCCAGGGCCCGGCCCGGCTCGTCGATGAAGATCACACCGGAGGCCTTGAGCGGAGCGCGCAAGGCGCGCCGCAAGGCGAGGTAGCAGGGCCGCAGCACCAAGAGTGACAGGGCCGCGGAGCCCGCCACGGCCAAGCCGACCGGCGAGCCCGGGGCCCCGCAATCGACGACGACCGACCCCATCCCGCCCAACGCCAGAGCCAACCGTTCGCCTCCGGTCGTCGGCATCGGGCCGGAGCCGAAGGGAAGGAGGTGGAGCCCGGGACGCACGTCGTGGAGCAGGCGAGCCAGGGCGTCGGCGTCGGCGTCGGCGCTCGACAGCCACTCGCACACCCCCGGGCCGGACGGCTCGGGAACGCCGAGGGCGGCGGGCAGATCGCCCCCGAGATCGACCAGCACCACGCCCGACGCTCGGCGGCGCCGGTCGGGGACGCCATTGGCGAGGGCAACGGACAGAGCGGCAGCGGTAACGGTGGTGCCGCTGCCGCCTTTCACCGACCAGCAAGCGATGAGCACGGTCTTCCTCCAGCAGGACGCGACAGAACAGGCCTGAGGGGGAAGGAACGAAAGCGACAGTACGCGGCGTCCCCCGTCGGGGCAAGGGTTGGCGGGCGATCAGTGAGGGAAGACCTGGACCATGCCCGCATGGTCCGTCCTCCTCGTCCCCGCCACACTGGCCATGTTGTTCGGGATGTTGATGCTCACCGTCTACGCCGAGAACCACCTGCTCTCGCCCCGCTCGATGATCCTGCACGTGGCCAAGGCCCGGAAGGGTCGTCCCGAGCACGCCGAGCAGCTGGTGGCCCGCGAGTTCGAGCGCCTGCTGCGCGATTCACAGCGCTGAAACCTGCGGGCCGGACGCGCCCGTATGCTCGGGCCGGATGGAGGCCGCCTTCTTCGACCTCGACAAGACGGTCATCGCCACCGCGTCGATGGTCGCCTTCGGTCGGCCCCTCTACAAGGAGGGAATGATCTCCCGCCGGATGTTGGCGCGCGGCCTCTACGGCCAGCTCGTCTACATGCACCTGGGTGCCAGCGAGCAGAAGCTCTCGCGCATCCGCGAGTCGCTCCTGACCCTGACCCGGGGATGGGATCAGGCCCGGGTGTGCGAGATCGTCCGGGAGACGCTCGAGGACGTGGTCGAGCCCATCGTCTACCGCGAGGCCCTCGAGCTGATGGCCCAGCACCGGGCCGAGGGCAGGAAGATCTTCATCGTCTCGGCCTCGCCCGAGGAGATCGTGGCGCCCCTCGGCGAGTACCTCGACGTCGATGAGTCCATCGCCAGCCAGGCCATGGTCGACGACGAGGGCCGCTACACGGGCGAGATGGCCCGCTACGCCTACGGCCCCTTGAAGGCCGAGATCATGGCCGAGGTGGCCGCCGCCCAGGGCATCGACCTGGCCGCCTCGTACGCCTACTCCGACAGCTACACCGACGCGCCGATGCTCGAGGCCGTTGGCCACCCGGTGGCCGTCAACCCCGACCGCGTGCTGCTCAAGCTGGCCAAGGAGAAGGGCTGGGAGGTCCGCACCTTCGGCAAGCCGGTGCGGCTGCGGGACCGGGTGCCGGTCCCGTCGCGGCGCGTCACCATCGGCGCCGGATCAGGGGCGGTGGCCGCCACCCTTTCCGGTGTCGTGATCTGGTGGCTACGCCGTCATGCCGAGCCGCCCCCCACCCGGATGCAGCAGGTCAGGAGACGCGCAGCTTCTTTGCCGCCCTGGCGCCGAGGGTGATGAGGATGATGAGCAGCACGAGCTTCTTCATGGGGCCAACCTAGCCCCGGGCCCGGCGGCCCGCTCGGGGCGGCGCCACAGCCCGCGGCTAGGTTCCCCGGCGGAGGTGTCCGCTGACCTGGTGGCAGCCCCCGCCTTCAAAGCGGGTGGGACGGGCGATCCCCGTTCGGCGGGTTCGATTCCCGTCCACCTCCGCCAACCGCGACGGGTTCGAGACGGGCGCTGCCTCGATTTCGGCGGGTTCGATTCCCGTCCACCTCCGCCACCTCCTACCCGGTCAAGTGCCCGCAGCCGAGGCCGTCCCGGTAGGACTCCTCGATTGTCAGGGGCCTTCCTCCCGGTACGGTCCCGTTGTTAGCCATGGCGTCAGCCAGCTGCCACACCTCGAGGGGATAGTCGCCCGTGGCTTTCATCTCCTGGAGGATCGCCCAGTGGTGCGAGGTCGCCATGGCTCCGACGGCCTGACGGACGGCGGCCCCGTCGCCCGAGGCGCGGGCTGCCACCCACTGGTCAATCCAGCCGCAGGCCACCGAGCCGGAGACGGCCGCACCCAGCTGGTAGCGGTCCTTGACGGCCACTCCCTGTCGCAAGGCCGTGGCGTCGAAGCCCGGCGGCTTGGGCATGTCGGCCAGCATCTTGTCGACCGTCGCCGCTCGGCCCGAGGGCCGCACCACGCTGGCGGGCATGGCCTCGAGCCAGGTGTCGACCCCGACCTCGTGAAGGCTGCCGATGACGTCCAGGTAGTCAGCCTTGGTTGCGAACTCACCGCGGGCCTCGATGGTGTGGTCGCCCAGTCGCCAGACGGTCGTGAAGTCGGTTGACCCGGCATACCGGAAGAGCGTGGCCGGATGGCCGGCCACGTCGATGGCCTCGTTGAGGTCGGCCGAAGCGGCCCGGTCCTGCTTGAGCTCGTCGGTGAAATCGGCCCGCTGCCAGTGCACGTCGAGCTGCCGACCCTCACCGGCGAAGGCCATCTCACCCTGGTCGACCATGAACTCGTCGGCCCGCGACACCTTCCAGCCGGGCCGGCCCACCAGGAGCCGAGGCGAGCTCTGGGCCACGGCGAGAACCGGGGCGGCCCACGCCGTGCCGCCACCGCCGCTCTGCTGCTGGGCTACGAGACCGACGAGCACAGCGGCGGCGGCGACGGGGACGAGGGCTCGACGGGCCCAGCGCCTCGCACCTGACTGACCGACTACGGGGGTGGACACGATTTCCTCCAAGAGGTCACGTTCGGGGCCGGCCACGGTGAGGGCCGAGACCTGCTGCTCGGTGAAGGGCGAGGCCGAGGCCACGAGCTCGTCGAGTTGGTCTTCGGTCATGTCTCACACTCCGCATCCCGGACGAGCACTCGCTCGTCGTCCACCACATGTCCACTCGCCGCTGATCGTTCGCCCGAGAATCCGACTGCCTCGAGCCGAACCCGCAAACGAGCACGGGCCCGGTGCAGACGGCTCCGTGCCGTCCCGGGCGGTATCCCCATCACCACCGACACCTCGCCGGGGCTCAGCCCCTCCCAGCTGGTCAGCCGCAGCAGCTCGCGGTCATCGGCGCCAAGGCCGTCCAGCGCCGTCCGCACCAGGTCGTCGCCGTCCTGCTCGCGCGGCACGGTCTGCGGCACCTCGGCGATCAGGGCCAGCCGCAGCTTGTCGGCCAGCCGGGATCGGCGCATCGCACCCCGGCGCTGGTTGGCCACGAGGCGGCGGGCCACCCCGAAGAGCCACAGGCGATCCTCACCCGCATCCGGCACCTCGCCGAGCCGACGCCAGGCGACGAGGAATGTCTCGCTGACCACGTCGGCCGCGGTCGCCGGGTCGGCCACGCGCCGCAGGGCGTAGCCGAGGATGGGCCGGGCGTTGGCCTCGAACAGGGCGCGAAAGCGCTCCTCGTCGGGCGAGGGGTGCGCCGTGGCCATCGTTCCCGTCATGTCCGTCACTCCGGCCAGCGTTGCATCGATCAGCGAATGCTGAGGGCCAGACCTCGGGTGATGTCGTAGCCGAAGGTGGCGGGGCGGGCGATGGCAAAGGGCGTGCCGAAGCGGGTGACGGCGCCGAACCCGCTGGCCACGTACCCCCCGCTCTCACCCAAGGCGGCCGGGTCGGTCAGGACGAGCGCGGCGGCGCTCGGGACGCCCGCCGTGTAGGTGCCAGGGTCGGTCGAGACCGGGGGCGCGGAACCGAGGGCGTGCACGCCACCGAAGGCGTCGAGCAGGTACCCGCCGCCAGTCGAGCGCAGGGTCAGGCCACGCGCCACGTCGTGGCCCGCGAAGTAGGGACCAGGAAGGGCGGGCGCCCCGCCGATGGCGTGCACACCGCCGTAGCCATCGAGGACGTAGGCCCAGCGGGGATGGCCGGGGACGAGGGCGAGGCGACGAGCGATGTCAAAGCCCGGGAAGTACGGCCCGGCGCCAAGGTCGGGAGCGCCGCCGAAGCGGTGGATGCCGCCGTAGGCGTCGAGGACGTAGCCCTGGCCCGCTCCCGTGAGGACGAGGTCACGAGCCAGGTCACGGCCCGCGAAGTAGGGCGTCCCGGCGACAGGCGGCGCGGCGTTGAAGCCGTGGAGCCCGCCGAACCCATCGAGCACGTAGCCGGACTGGCCATCGGGAGCGAGGGCGACGGCCCGAGCGATGTCGAACGAGAACGTTGCGCCTCCGGTGGCCGGCGCCGCCCCGTTGACGGCATGCAACCCACCGAAGCCGTCGAGCAGATAGCCCTTGGCCACCACGCCGTAGCTCGCCACGTACGAGGTCGGGGTCGAGGTGACGAGGCTGTGGGCCCGTCCGCCCGCGTCGCTCCAGCCCCCGAAGCTGTAGCGGTCGGACCCCACCACTTGAGAGGCGGGAGCCGCGAGCGAGTGGGTGCTCCCCTTGATGACCGTCACCGCGTAGGGAGCGAGCCGTTGGGTGCCGTCGAAGGCGACGGCGATGCCGGCGGGACGCGATTGAACCGACAGATCGATCGTCTCGGGGTAGAGGTCGCGGGCGACGGTGGCGGTGTGGCCGAACGAGTCGGTGGCCGTCAGCCGGAGCTGCAGATGGGACGGGTAGTCGTGGTTCGGTCCATCGATCGAGCCCCCGGCGACCCCGGTGAACGACTGCACGGGGTGGGTGTGACAGACGTTGCCGGGGCAGTGGTAGAGCACCACGTCCCACGAGAGGCCCTCGGCCGGCAGGGGCGTGTTGGCCTGGTCGGCGGCGTGGCCGGTGAAAGAGATCGTGTCGCCCACCTTCCAGGTGGAGCCGGCAGACGGCGTGTCGATCACCGGGACGGGCGTCGTCCCCGAGTGGATCGTCACGCTCGTCGTGCCCTGACGGCCGTCGGTGTCAGTCACCTGGAGGCCGACGGTGTGATCGCCGTAGGGAAAGGTGTGATTGATGACTTGCCCGGCGGCGTCGTCGTAGGCGCCGTCGTGATCGAGATCCCACGCGTAGCTCAGCGCCTCGTTGGGGCTGGGGTCCGTCGACCCCGATCCGTCGAGATGGACGTCGAGGGGTGCCGAGCCGACCGATGGCGAGGCGACGATGTCGGCCCGGGGCGGCTGCACGCCGGTCGGGTAGCTGATGCGATGGATGGCGCCGGTGACGATGTCGACGTAGAAGAGGTCGCCACCAGGGCCGATCTCGAGGTCGACCGGGAACGACGCACCGTCGTCGAAGACCTTGACCGTGGTGGGGTCAGGGACGCCGTCGGAGCCCGCCCGTATCGACCAGATGCACTGGCGGGCGTAGTCGGCGAAGAAGAGGGTGCCGCCGTAGGCAGTCGGATAGGAGCCGCCCTGGTAGAAAGCCAGGCCCGAGATGGCCGCCGTGCTCATCGGGCACGTCTCGTTGGGATCGATCTTGGTCTGGTGGGTGTAGCTGAAGAACGGCGGCTTCGCCGTCCCCGCGTTGTAGAGCTGGGTGCAGAGGTTGAAGCCCGTCGCGCTGTAGCCAGGCTGCTGCTCCGCGCCCTCGTAGCAAGGCCAGCCGAAGTTGGCGACCGGCGCCGCGGTCGGGCTGGCGATGCGGTTGATCTCCTCGGTGGTGTTCCAACCAACGTCGCCCACCCACAGCTCCGACGTCCCGGGACGGAAGGCGAAGCGGAATGGGTTGCGGTAGCCGTAGCTGACGATGCGGCGGGCGTTGGTGTCGCCGGTGGTGGTTGGGTTCCCGGGGGCCGGCGCGCCGGTGGCGGAGTCGATGCGGATGATCGACCCGTCGAGCCCGGTCGGGTCGCCCGTGGTCTGCATGTCCTGGCTGCGCAGCGCCCCGCCCTCTGACGTCGGCGCCGTCAGGTTGGTCCCGACGCCCGTCGGAGGGTCGCCGCACGGGTTCTTCTTGGGGCTCCCGAACTGGCCGTAGTCGACAGTGTCGAAGCTGGCTCCGTCGCCCGCCCCGGCGTAGAGGTAGCCGTCGGGTCCGAAGGCGACCGTCCCGATGGAGTGGCTGGGGAATTGCTGGCACCAGTCGTTCACGAGCACCTGCTCGGCACCGCTCATCAACCCGTCGTTGCCGACCGTGAGCCGCGACACCCGGGCCGAGACCACGCAGCCGTCGGTGGTGGCGCCGGGAGGGTTGGGGCAGGAGTCGGTGCTGACGTCGCTGGGCGGCCACTTGGGCGCCGTCCCGCCGATGTCGGCGTTGGCCGTGTAGGCGATGTAGAGATGAGGATCGGTCGGGAAGTTGGGGGCCAGGGTCAGCCCCAGCAGGCCGCGGTCGGAGTAGTTGTAGACCTGGGTCCGCAGATCGGCGAAGACGCGAGGTGCGGGGTCGCTCAGGCCGGTGAAGACCTTGATCGTCCCCCGCTTCTCAGCCACGAACACCCGGCCGTCAGGCGAGAAGCGCACCGCCGTGGGCACGTCGAGCTCGCCGATGACGAGGTTGTCCTGAAAACCGGCGGGGAGGCCAGACGCGGTGGCCGAGGCCTTCGGGGCCGACGAGAGGACGGCCGGAACGAGGGCGCCGAACAGCACCGCAGCCGCGACGACCCGCCGCCTCATCGCCCTCGTCACCCCCACGGTCACCCGAGGGTGGCAGTGGGGGCGCGACGTGTCAACGGCCGTCCCGGGCATGCGGACGGGGCGAAGCCTCAGACAGTCAGAAGGTCGCGAGCGCCGGTGTCGCTCGAGGGGTGACGCAGCTTCGACATGGCCCGGGCCTCGATCTGGCGGATGCGCTCCCGGGTCAGGTTGAAGTGCTCGCCCACCTCTTCGAGGGTGCGGGGCTCGCCCCGGTCGAGACCGAAGCGCAGGCGCAGGATCTCGCGCTCCCGCTCGTCGAGCGGGCCCAGCAGGCGGGCGATCTCGGCGGGCAGCAGGGCGGTCGCCGCCACCTCGAAGGGTGACTCGGCGGAGCGATCCTCGACCACGTCGCCCAACTCGGCGTCGCCGTCCTCACGGAGAGGCTCGGAGAGCGAGAGGGGCTCGGCCGCGAAGCGCAGGGCCTCGGTGACCTTGTCCTCGGGCATCTCGACCTCGGCCGAGAGCTCAGAGAGGGTCGCGGGCCGGCCCAGCTTGAGCTCGAGCCGGGACCGGGCCTTCTGCAGCCGGGCGAGGGTGTCGCCGGCGTGCACAGGGAGGCGAATGGTGCGGCCCGTGTTGGCGATGCCGCGGGTGATGGCCTGACGAATCCACCACGTGGCATAGGTCGAGAACTTGAAGCCCTTGCGCCAGTCGAACTTCTCGACCGCGTGCATGAGGCCCAGATTCCCTTCTTGGATGAGATCGAGCAGGGGCAGGCCCGACGCCTGGTACTTCTTGGCGATCGAGACCACGAGGCGCAGGTTCGACTGCACGAAGGTCTGTTGGGCGTTGTCGCCCGAGTGGATGGCACGACGCAGCTCGCGCTTGCGCGCCGCAGTCAGCTCGCGGGCCTTGGCCTCGAGCTCGACGCGCGCCTCGTTCCCGGCCTCGATGGCCTGGGCGAGACGAACCTCGTCGTCCTTGGTCAGCAGTGGGTACTGCCCTATGTCGGTGAGGTACAGCCGGACGAGGTCTTCCTCATCCCGCTCTACACGCTCCTTCGGCACAGATACAACCCTTCTTGTTGCATTTTGGTCAGGCTTTAGGCCAACGTTGGCGAGGCCCCGGGCATTCCCGCCCTCGGGCGGTGGTCGTCACGCGGGATGCAAGGCCATGCTACGGGAGGTGTCAACCCATCTTCCCGGTGGTTTGTCCGTTATCAGAACGTTCGACGCCTTCGTCGACAATCCCTGCCGAGGTTTTCCCCAAGATGGCCGACGAAGTCGAGGTGACGATCGTGACCATGGTGTTCGACGCCGCCGTCCCTGAGGGATTGATGGGCGTGCTCTCGAAGTACGTCGTCCTCTCTCGCCAGCAGCCCGGCTGCCGCAACATCGACCTCTGCCTGTCGGCCACACGGCCGAACCGCTTCCTCATCGTCCAGAAGTGGGAGTCACCTGAGGCCCAGCGTGGCCATTTCGACTCGGCCGAGATGGTCGAGATGGCCGCCGCCTGCACCGGTCTGCTCACCGGACCCCCCCAAATCGACCTCTATGAGGGTATGTCGGCCCACGACCTGGCTTAGGCCGAGGCGGCTTCCTTGGCCGCCGCCGTCTCCTGGCAGGCGGCCTCGATGTCGGCCCAGGTGAGGTCGACGCCGTTCCAGAGGCGATCGAAGGCGGCGTCGGCCACGTCGTTGAAGCCGTGGCGGTTGCGGAAGTGGTACAGCCGCCGTGACCTCGAGGCGGGCAGCCCGGCTCGCTCGGCCCGGCCCACGGCGTAGGCGTCCCACGCCACCTGCTGCGGGAGGGTCAGGCCATCGTCGTCTGGGGCGTCGGCGAACCCGCCACCGAGGCGATCGTGGGCCCGGAAGAGGAGGCGGCCGGCCACGTCCTGCACCGACTGGTCACTCAGCTGGCGGGGACGCTTGGCGTCCTCGAAGGCGCCGCCTTCGACCCAGATGCTGATGGGATCGAGGCTCACCGTCTTGGTGCGGCCGAGGGGCACGCGCTCGTCGACCTCGACCCGGATCTCGGCGTCGGCGGCGAAGCCCGCCTTGTCGGCCGCCTCCCCGACCAGCTCGGCGATCCGGCCCGAGTCGAAGAAGACCAGGTTGTAGGTCTCCGGCGTGACGATCACCTTGGCCATCAGGAGGCCTCGGTCAGGGCGCGCTGGGCGATGCGGGCCCGGGCCTCGTCGCGCGATTGGCGCGAGAGCTCAGAGATCTCGTCGATCTCGTCGGTGCTGAACCCGGCCAGCTCGCGGAAGCGGCGAGCGAGCCTGATGGTCGAGTCTTCCTCCTCGCCCCGGAACCCGGCGCCGGAGAAGAGCTTGTCGACGACCCGCTGGAACTCGAGGGCGCGGGATCGGCGCTCGGGGTCCTTCTCGGTGAGCCGGCGCAACCAGTCCGAGCCCATCTTCACGTGGGTGACCTCGTCGGCCAACATCCAGTCCTCGCAGAAGTGCAGGAGGGGGTCGCCGGTCTCGGCACCGAACTCGCGCATGGTGTTGAAGACGTCGATGGCCAAGCCCTCGAGGGCGCGGTTCACACCAGTGAGGCGGAGGACCGGATCGGGGTTGCACGCCGCCTCGAAGAGCACGGTGGTCTCGGCGAACTCGCCGATCTCGGTTCCCATCCACTCGCCCAGCTTCACCGAGATCTCGCAGTGGCGAGCCTCGTCCCAGCACTGGCGGGCCATGTCGAGCTTGAGCTCGAACGGGACCTCGTCGTCGCCGGTGCCCACCTCGAAGTCGAAGCAGGTGCGCCCGGCGCCCTCGAGGGCCTGGATCTCGCCCGTGAAGATGCCGTGCATCAGGCTCCGAGCCCGGTCGGGCGAGCCGGGCCGGGCCGGGTCGAGGCGCCGACGCATCCCGGTGCCCCCGGTGCGGCCGACCATGACGGCATTTCGGGGATCGCTGAACTGGTCTTCGAGGCTGAGGCGCTCGAAGCGCGAGTCGCGGGCCAGCGACGTGACGTCGTTGTGCTTCTTCACGCCGGTGCCCCGACCGTCTCGGCGCTGGCCTGCGACTCGCCGCCGAGGCTGCCGGGCCCGACGATGCCGCCGGCCTTCAACAAGATCTTCTCGAGGCGGATCTGCTGGGCGGCGGCCCGCTCGATCTCGTCGTCGGTCTCGATGAGCGACTGCAGGAGCATCTCGCCGTTGGTCCAGTCCTCGTACTCGTCGTGGAGGATGAACTTGATCGACCTGATGGTGGGCGCGTCGGTGATGGTCGAGGTGTTGTTCAGGTGGTACGTGTACGCCGCGATCTTGGCCGGGATGAGCACCCGGTAGACGCCGACCAGCTTCTCGATGGTCTGCTCCGGGGCCTCGGGCTCGGTCATGGCCTCGAAGAACTCGACGATGTGGTCGTTGGCCGGCGCGGTCAGGCGCTCGGGGTTCATCTCCCGCAGCTCGGGCAGGCGCTTGTTCCAGAGGTCGGCGTGCCAGGCGTGGTGGTAGGTGTGGGTGCCGAGGCGCATCTTCACGTCGAGCTCGGGCACGGTGGGCACCCATCCCCCGAGAGCCTCGAACAGGCGCATCTCGACCCACTTGTAGTGGCCGACCCTCTTGGCCGTCTCCTCGACGGTGAACGAACCCGGGAGCTCCCGCCGGTCCCACGGGGCGAAAGCGGCTCGGGGCTTCTTGGCGTCGGCCATCAGTCGGATGCTCCTTCGGTGGGGCGCAGATTTCGCTGACCGGTGCGTCAGCCAGGGGCAAGCATTCCGCCCGTTGACCGCGCGGTCAAGTGGCTCGGCGGGCCATGGGTATCTCGGCCACGGCGATGCCGGCCAGGATGAGCACCGCCCCGGCCACGCCGACGAGGCCCAAGCGGTCGCCGGCCAGGTAGCCCGCGCCCGCGGCGGCGACGGGCTCGATGGTGAGCAGCAGCGAGGTGCGCGTCGGGCCCACCCGGCGTTGGCCCCACACCTGGAGGGCGAAGGCGACGGCCGAGGCGAACACCCCGGTAAAGGCGGCCGCGACCCAGACCTTGGCCGTGAAGTGATAGCCACCCATGAAGAAGCCCGGCACCAGGCAGCCGACCCCCACGACCAGCAGCTGGATGAAGTTGAGCTGCAGGGTGTCGTGATGCGGCGCGACCTGGGCCAGCACGACGATGTTCACGGCGAAGGCGGCGGCGCAACCGACCGTCAGGATCTCGCCGTGGCCCAGGTGCACGCCCCGGCCGGTGAGCAGGAAGAGCCCGACGCAGGCCACCACCACGCCGAGAAGGGTGGACGCCGTCGGGAAGCGACGAAGGAACACCGCCGAGATGATGGGGACGAAGACGACGAGCAGATAGGTGATGAAGGCCGAGACCGACGAGGTCGTGTACTGGAGGCCAGCGGTCTGAAAGAGGTAGCCGATCAGAAGCGGGACACCCGCCGCGACACCGGCGTTGGTCACGCCGCCCCAACCGTCCCGCGGCGTGCGGCCCCGCAAGAAGGGGACCAGGGCGGCCGCGCCGATCAGGAAGCGCACCGCAAGGAACGGCACCACGGCGGCGTGGGCCACCGCCGTCTTCACGACCACGAAGGTGCTGCCGAAGAGCAGGGCAGCGCCGACGACAGCCAGGTGCGACCACAGGGGCCGGCGCGACGAGGTGGCCCTGGTCAGCCTCGGTAGCCGTTGGTGATCGGCAGGCGGCGGTCTTTGCCGAATGCCTTCGGGGTGACGCGCACGCCGGGGGCCGACTGACGCCGCTTCCACTCCGCTCTGTCGATCATGCCCACGATGCGATGGACGAGATCGGCGTCGCAGCCCGAAGCGATGAGCTCGTTGGCGGTGAGGTCCTTCTCGACGTAGGCCTCGATGATCGGGTCGAGAACCTCGTAGGGCGGCAGTGACTGGTCGTCGCGCTGGTCGGGGCGCAGCTCGGCCGAGGGCGGCTTGGTGAGAACCGATTGAGGAATCAGATCCCGGCCCGCCCGCTCGTTACGCAGGCGGCAGAGGTCGAACACCAGCGTCTTGAACACGTCCTTGATGACGGCGAAGCCGCCGGCCATGTCGACGCCGAAGACGGTCGTGTAGCCGACCGCCAGCTCGCTCTTGTTGCCGCAGATCAACACCAACCAGCCCAGCTTGTGGTTGAGGGCCATGAGCAGCGCCATGCGGATGCGGCCCTGGAGGTTCTCTTCGGCCACCCCTTCGGGCATCCCCGCGAAGGCCGGTTGCAACAGGCCGAGCATGGTCTGCTGCGCCTCCTCGATGGCGATGGTCCGGAAGTCGATGCCCAGGTTCTGGGCCAGCACGGCGGCGTCGTCCTTCGATGCGTCACTGGTGAAGCGCGAGGGCAGCGAGACGCCGTGCACATGCTCGGCTCCGAGGGCATCGACGGCGATGGTGGTGACCAGCGACGAGTCGATGCCGCCCGACATCCCGATGACGACTTCGCGGAAGCCGTTCTTGGTGACGTAGTCACGGGTGCCGAGCACCAACGCGTCATAGACCTCTTCGACGCGTGTGCGGGGCTGGGGACGAGGCGGCCGCAGGCGGTCGGTCGGGAGCTCGGCGGGCAGGCTCACCAGGATCTCGGGCAGAGGCGGCGCCGTGGCTCGGCCGCGGGGGTCGAGCAGGCGCTTGCGGAAGACGGGCCGGACATCGAGATCGGCGACCAGGACGTCGTCGACGAACTGGTCGGCCTCGGCCACGATCGAGCCGTCGGCGTCGATGAGCAACGACCCGCCGTCGAAGACGAGCTCGTCCTGGCCACCGACCTGGTTGACGTAGGCGATCGCACAAGCGTCGTCGGTGGCCCGGGTGGCGAGCATGCGCTCCCGCTCGATCGCCCGCCCCGCGTAGTAGGGCGAGGCGTTGAGGTTGAGGATCAGCTCGGCGCCGCCCGCGGCCTGGTCGGCGACGGGGCCCGCCGGGCTCCAGATGTCTTCGCAGATCGACACCCCGCAGCGCACGCCGCCGATCAGGTAGAGCGACAGTGGCTCCGTCCCGGGGGCGAAGTAGCGCTGCTCGTCAAACACGGCGTAGTTCGGGAGCAGCCGCTTCCGGTACACGCCCTTGACCGAGCCGTTGGCGCACACCGCGGCCGCGTTGTGCAGGTCGCGGGCCCGGTCGACGAAGCCGATCACCGCGGCGCAGCGACCAGTGCGGGCGGCCAGCTTCTGCAGGACCTCGAGGTTGTCGCTGATGAACCCGGGCTTGAGGAGGAGGTCCTCGGGCGGATAGCCGGTCAGCACCAGCTCGGGGAAGATGGCCACGTCGGCACCCGCGGCCTCGGCTCGCTCGAGAGCGTTGACCACGAGCTCGGCGTTGCCCTCGAGGTCACCGACCATCGGGTTGAGCTGGCAGGCGGCGATGCGGATGCGAGCCACGATTCCAGGCTAGTTGGGCAGGCGCGCTAAGCCTCTCTGGTCACGACCATCTACGCTCGCTCGCGTGGTCGCCCACCCGCGTCGGCAGGTCCTCGGGGCCATGGCCGCCGCCGGTGTCGTGTTGGCGCACGGGTTGGCCTACTTGGTTGCCTTCCCCAACCCGCAGCGGCGAGCCGCCGTCCTGGGCGACACCGGCCACGGCTACTGGTCCGTGGCGGTAGCGCTGGCTGCTGTGCTCGGCCTTCTGGTGTTGGCTTGGGTGATCGCCCGGCCTTTGGCCCATCGAGTCGCAGGCGAGACCGGCCCCCCCGACAGCCCCGTCGGCGGGGCGGGCGCGCTCGGTGCCCTCGCCGCGGGACAGGTCGGCATGTTCTTGGTGGTCGAGATCGTCGAGCGGCTGGTCGCCGGAACCTCGGTCGCCGAAATATGGCACCGTCCCGAGTTCGCCCTGGGCATCGTCCTGCAGGTCGTCGTGGCGGTCGCCGCCTATGCCCTGTTGCGGGCCGTGGATCGACTGGCCCGCGGGCTCGCCAAATCGAGATCGATCGTCGTCGCTCCCCGCCGGGTGACCAACATCGTCGTCAGCCTCGACGTTTTCCAGACCTCGCGGGTGGGCCGCCCAGGCGCCGCTCGAGCTCCCCCGCTCTCGGCCGCCCGCTGACCGCAGGGCCCGTTCCGGGCCCCTCCCCTTGCGAGGTGCGTCATGTCCGTCCGATTGCGGACGGTGGCGGCGATCGTGCTGTTGGCCGCGATGACCGTGGTGCTCGAGGCCAGTCCCGCCTCGGCCCACGCCATCCTCCTGCGGACCGACCCCGCCCCCCAGACCACGGTGGCTCGGCCACCCACGTCCGTCCGGCTGTTCTTCTCCGAGGCCGTCGAAGTCACGTTCGGAGCCGTCCGCGTCTTTGACGTCGACGGACACCGCATCGACCGCGGCACCATCCGGCGCGCCTCGGGGAACCGTGAAGTCGTGGTGGCGACACCCGGTCTCAAGGCCGGGACGTACACCGTGACGTGGCGGGCGGTGTCGGCCGACGGCCATCCCGTCCACGGCGGGTTCACGTTCTACGCCGTGCAGCCCTCGACCATCTCGCCGGTGGCGGTGGTCGGGGACGTCGGCGCCGGACGGGTCGTGGGCTGGGGCTTCGGCGTGGACCGCTTTTTGTGGTTCGCCGCCTTCTTCGGCTTGGCCGGCATCGCCGTCGTCCGACGATGGGTATGGACCCCGGCCATCCGCCAGCTCGAGCTGGGCTCGACGGAGGCGGCGGCGCGGTTCCGACTGCGGGCGGCTCGCGGTCTGGTGGCGTCGTGGGGACTGCTGGTGGCGACCGGTCTCGCCGCCATCGTCTTCCAGTCGGCGGCGGTGTCAGGGCTCTCGTTCGCGGCCGCGGCCAAGCCGTCGATCGTGAGGCAGGTGTTGTCGACCACGTTCGGGCACCTGTGGGTGGTCCAGCTGGCGATCTCCGTCGTCCTTGGCCTGCCGGTCGCCGCGCTCGTGCGGCGGCGGCCGACCCTGGGCCTTCCGTCTTCGTGGTGGCTCGGTGGGCTGGGCGGGGGCTTGGGCGGGCTGGCTGTGGTGGCCGCTGTGAATGGCCACGCCCGCACGTTGGGCCATGCCGCCGCGGGTGTGCCGTCGCTGGCGCTTCATCTCGTCACTGTGGCTGTCTGGGTCGGCGGCCTCGGGGCCCTCGTCGTGGTGGCGGGCCCGGCATGGCGGATGCTCGACGCCCCGGAGCGGAGCTCGGCACTGCGGGCCTTGGTGCCCCGGTTCAGCAGGCTGGCCATGGGTTCGGTCGCCCTCGTCATCGTCACGGGCACCATCAACGCATTGATCGGTCTGGCGTCAGTGTCTGATCTGTGGAAGGTCCCCTACGGAAGGGTCGTGCTGGCCAAGGTCGTACTGCTGGCCGTCGCCCTCTGCTTCGGGGCCCGACACCTGGTGACACCGCGGCGCCTCGAGGGCGGTGACGCCACGGGGGCCCAGTCCTTCCGGCGGACGTCGGCCGTCGAGCTGGCGGTGCTCGTCGGAGCCGTGGGTCTGGCCGCGGGCTTGATCGCCCTCGTTCCAGGCCGGTCATTGGCCCTGCAAGCCAGCGGTGCTGTGGCCCAGGAGCACAAGTCAGGGGCCTACACGATCCAGCTCTTCGTCGACCCGGGGAAGCCCGGCACCAATGACATCCACATCACCTATTCGAACGCCCAAGGCTTGGGTGCCGCCGAAGTGGTCAGCGCCCGGGCGTCCTTCAGCACCGGCACCAACCCGCCTCGTCCCCTGAGCCTGCGCCTCATCTCTGCTGGTCATTTCGTCGCCACCGCCGACCTCCGCGGCGACCGCTACACGGTCGTTGTCCGGGCCGGTCCCGATGGCGGCAATGCCGGCTCGACCTTCCACCTGACCATCCATGCGAAAGGATGAACCCACGATGCGCCGTTTCCTTACCTTCGTGACCGCCCTCCTTGCCCTCGTCGGGCTCGGAGCCGGCATTGCTTCGGCCCACGAGGAGATCAACCCCAAGACAGCGGTCGTCGGCCAGCCGACCTTCTTCCAGCTGTACGCGGCCAATGAGAAGACCGCCGGCCTCACCAAGATCACGCTCCACGCACCGGACGGCCTTCCCTTCGGGGCCAGCACCCGTTCGCCGGCCGGATGGCATGCCACCGTCACCGAGACCGCGGTCACGTGGACGGGAGGCACCGTCGCCCCTGAGAGCTTCGAGACATGGGGCTTCGAGATCGAGGGGGCCGACCAGGCCAAGACCTACACCTACAAGGTCGACATGGGCTTCGCCGACGGGAGCAACGAGTCCGTCGACGTGGCGATCACGGCGGCGGCGGCCGGAGGCGGCACCACGGCGACCACGGCGGGCTCGACCGCGACCACGGCGGGCTCGACCGCGACCACGGGCGGGACGGTCCCGGCCGCGCCCGTTGCGGTCACGACGACGAAGAGCGATGGCACGGCCCGGACCCTCGGCATCATCGCCATGGTGCTGGCGCTGCTGGCCCTCGCCCTCAGCGTCGTGCGTCGCTCGAAGTCAGCCCCGACGCAGGAAGCGGGCAACGACTGGTGATCCTGGCCCACGCCGGACGTTGCTCCGGGCCCGAGACGGCGTCGACGGTCGCCCTCGCCACCGTGCTCTCCATCGTGCTCTTTCGGCCCTGGAGGAAGACCGTAGCCCGCGCCGCCAACCGCCTCACCAGAGTCGTCCTGCCCATCGTGGTGGTGGCCGCCGTGACCCTCACCGGTTGCGGTGGGAGCAAGAAGGCGTCGACGACAACGGCCTCGCCACCACCGACGACGGCCCGAATCCGCATCGACAGCCCGACTCCCGGCCAGGTGTTGGGGCCCGACGTGACCGTGAAGGTCACGATCATCGGCGGTACGGCCGTGCAACGAGTGAATGGACCGCTGACGGCAACCGAGGGACACGTCCACGTGGTGCTCGACGGTTCGCTGGTCGCCATGGCGTACGGAACGACCCAGGACCTGCACAACGTGAAGCCCGGGATACATCTGCTGAAGGCGGTGTTCGTCGCCGTCAATCACCAGCCCTTCCCGAATTCGCCGCAGGCGTCGGTCGGCTTCACCGTCAAGTGACCGCCACCGTCGAGATCGCTAGACCGGCGCCAATCGGTGCCGATCGACCCTTGGCGGTCGCACTCGTCGTGGCGGCCGGATGCGGGCTCCTGGTGCTGCGGCCCGTCCTGTTCAGCGGCGGCCACTCCATGGCCATCGGCATCGCCCTGTTCGCGTTGCTCGCCGCCGTTGGGCTGCTCTGGCCTTCGACGACGGGGCACCGGACGAGGGCGCTTCCCGTCCGCCAGCGGGTGATCGTGCTCGGCGCCGGCATCGCTGCGTTCGGCCTGGCGAGGGTGATCGGCGGCGGGGAGGCGCCAGCCCCGTTCCTCCTGCGGGTGATCGCCCTGAACTCGCTCGCCGCCGTGGCCGAAGAGGCCTTCTTCCGCAAGTTGGCGTTCGACGCCTTGCGCGACCGCGGTCCGATCGTGGCCGTCGCCGTGACCTCGATCCTGTTCGCGGTCGTCCACGTGACCGTCTACGGCTTCTGGGTGCTGCCCCTCGACCTGGCCGCCGGCTTGGTCCTCGGCTGGCAGCGCTGGGCCGGCGACTCGTGGACTATCCCTGCCGCCACCCACGTGGTGGCCAACCTCCTGGTGGTGTTGCCGTGACCCGACGTCGTCCCGTCCAGATCGTGGGTGGCCTGCTCGCCGCCGGCCTCGCCCTCGCCCTTCCGGCCTGCGGGACACCAGGAAGGCCAGTCTCCACCGGCTCGAGCAGTGGACCCATCGCCATCGGCTCGATGTACCCCCTCTCCGGGCCGCAGGGCATCGGCGGCAGAGAGGAAGCCCGCGGCGTCGACCTGGCCGCGGCGTGGGCCAACTCCCACGGCGGGGTGCACGGTCGGCAGATCAGGCTGGTGCGGGCCAGCGCGCCGCGAGCCGACGCCGTCCCCAAGGCGATGGCGTTGATCCGCAAGGGTGGCGCGTCAGTCGTCGTCGGCAGCCATGGCAGCACCATGTCGGCCGCGGCCGCCGAGGTGGCGGCGCGCGACCGGATGCTCCTGTGGGAGACGGGCGCCGTCGGTGACCTCACGGCCGGCGGGACCAAGGGCGCGGGCACGTCGTTCCTCCGCCTCGCCCCGATGGGTGCCAACCTCGGGCGCGCCGCCATCGACTTCGTCCATGACCAGTGGGCGCCGGCCGCCCACGCGCCGGCCCACCTGCGCTACGCCGTGGCCTACATCGACGATGCCTACGGCCGCTCGGTCGGCCTCGGCGCCGTCGACCAGATCAAGGCCCGCGGCCTCACCCTGGCCGGCACCTTCAACTACGACATCACCAAAGTCGACTTCAACGAGCTGGCCCGGCGCATCGGCGCGGTGAAGCCCGACGTGCTGTTCGTGTCGGCCTACGTCGACGACGGCGTGGCCCTCCGCCACGCCACGGTGACGGCCCACATCCCGCTGCTCACGAGCATCGGCACCAGCTCGTCGTACTGCCATCCCGTGTTCGGCCAGCGCCTCGGTGTCGACGCGGTCGGGTTGTTCGCCAGTGACAAGCCCGACGCCGACCACCTCAACCCCGACGCCCTGCAGCCCGAGGGCCGCGACGCCCTGGCATGGGCCTCGGACCAGTACCGCCGGCAGTACCACGAGGCGATGACGGCGCCCGCCCTGTCGGGCTTCTCGGCGGCCGTCGCCCTCTTCGTCCACGTCCTGCCCCGCGCCGCGTCGACGGCGCCCGTCGACGTGGCCCGCGCCGCCGTGGCCACCAAGCTCGACCTCGGGACGCTGCCCAACGGCGCCGGCCTCGACCTGTCGCCCCCGGGGGCGCTGGACGCGGGCGACAACCAACGGGCGGCCAGCGTGATCTGGGAGTGGGTGGCTCCTGGCCAGCGCGCCATCGTGTGGCCCAAGGCTTTCGCCACCCGCGACCTCCTCCCCCTGACGCCGGTGCGATGAACGACTCGTCGCCGGCCCCGCACCGGGCGGGAGCGATCGTGCTGGCCGTCTACGTGGCCGTCGCCCTGGCCACGATGGCCCTGTCGGGTCGCCACGTGCGCCCTCTGTTCGAGGGCTTCCCCACCCAGCAGATCCCCTACAAGTGGGTGAAGCCGCCGCCGTCGTTCGCCACCGGCAACCAGGTGCCGCAGCCCAGCATCACCGACGTGCCCCTCGACGCATCGGGGTCGAAGGCCATCGGTGTCACGACCGAGGATGGTCAGCTGGTCCTCAACCTCCCCGTCGGCGCGACCACGGCCAACGGCAGCGACACGGCATTGCGCGTGCTCCTGCGTCCGCTCGACCCGGCGACGCTGGCACCCGTTCCTTCCGGACTCCTCGCCAATGGCAACGCCTACCAGGTCCAGCTCGCCTACCAGCCCTCCGGGGCTCCAGCGACCATCAAGGTGGCCGGCAACATCATCCTCACCGTCCCCAGCCCGTCCACCACCATGCTGTTCTCGCCCGATGGCAAGGCGTGGCAGAAGCTCGTCACCCAGCAGGTGGGCGGGCCAACAGTCATCGGCAGCGAGTTCACCGCCGGCGGCTACTTCCTCGGGACGGCGGTGAAGCACAAGGTCTCGACCAAGGGGACGGCGTCGTCGGTGCCGACCGTTGTCTTGGCCGCCATCACCGCCGCCCTGGCGTTGGCCATCTTCTTCGTGCCCTTGGGCATTCGGCGGCTGCGGAGCCGACCAGCCGCGCCCGGCCCGGCCAGGACGTCCAGGAAGGCCCGGGCGTCAGGACGTCGGACACCGACCAAGAAGAAGGGCAAGAGGCGACGTTGAGCACGCGCCGAGGCGTCCGATCGGGGGCTGCCATCCTGATCGCCATCGTCACGGTGGGGGCGTTGGCGACGCCGGCATCGGCGCACACCCTCAGCGGCGTCCAGGCCACCAACTATCGAAGCAGGATCACCTCGATCACGCCGCCCGTGGCCGGTGTCTCCGTCCGCCTCATCGACCTCGGTCGCAAGGTGGAGCTCGTCAACCGCACCAAGCAGACCGTGCAAGTCCTCGGCTACAGCAACGAGCCCTACCTGCGGGTCGGGCCGGCGGGTGTCTTCGTCAACCAGAAGTCGCCGACCTTCTATCTCAATCGATCGACCAGCACCGCCACCCAGCAGACCGTCCCCAAGCAGTACTCGGCCACGGCTCCCCCCGTCTGGTACCGCACCGGCGCCGGACCACGGGCAACCTGGCCCGATCGTCGCACGCGCCAGGAGGGTGCCGACCCGGTGGCCGTGGTCAACAACCGGCACAAGCCCGTCACCGTCTCGACCTGGACCATCGCCTTGGCCTACGGCACCAGCCCCGTCACCGTGAGCGGCACGATCACCTACGAGCCACCGCCGAGCGGAGCCACGTGGCTGGCGATCACCCTCGTGGCCTTTGCCGTGACTGCCGGCCTAGGTCTGCTCGGCCGTTGGCACCTCGCGCTGGCCGCCGCCCTGGCTCTGGTCGTGGCCCTGAACATGGTCGACGCGGCCGGCAGCGCGGTCGTGAGCGGGGGCTCGCACTGGGCCGAGGTGGGGCGGATGCTGCCCTCACTCCCGGTCTGGCTGCTCGCCCTCTTCACGATCGGCCCGCTCGAGCGCAAGAGCGAGGGCGGACTTGTGGCCCTTGCCGTCGTCGGATTCTTCATCGCCGCATTCAACGGGCTGGGAGGGTTGAGCTCGTTGCTGCGCTCGCAAGTCCCGTTCGCGTGGGACGGGAACGTCTCGCGCTGGGCGACATCGCTGGCCCTCGGCATCGGATTCGGCCTGCTCGCAGCCGTCGCCATCGTGTTCCGCCGCTTCGGCGCCGAGTGGGCGGCGGCGGCCGAGGCCAGTCGATAGCCCCTCGACCGACCGGCAGCCGGCGCGACAAGGGGGCCGGCCCCCGCGCCGGGCCGACCCCCTAGGTCAACGTCATGGCCCTCAGACGGTGAGGGCGCTGCAGCAGGTGTCGGTGATGAGCCTGGTCACCACGTAGGGGTCGCAGTTGGCGTTGGGCCGGCGATCCTCGATGTAGCCGTGCCCGTCCTTCTCGACCTGCCAGGGGATGCGGACCGAGGCTCCCCGGTCGGAGACGCCGTAGTTGAACTCGTTCCAGGGTGCGGTCTCGTGCAGTCCCGTGAGGCGGTGCTCGATGCCGAAGCCGTAGTTGGCCACGTGCTCCTCGGCGTTCTTGCCCAGGGCCTCGGCCGCGGTGATGACGGCGTCGTAGTTCGACCGCATCTCCTTGGTCGAGAAGTTGGTGTGGGCGCCGGCGCCGTTCCAGTCACCGCGAACCGGCTTGGGGTCAAGGGTGACCGAGATGCCGAAGTCCTCGCCGAGGCGGTTGAGGAGCCAGCGCGCCACCCACAGCTGGTCGGAGACGTCGAGCGGGCTGAGGGGACCGACCTGGAACTCCCACTGACCGGGCATGACCTCGGCGTTGATGCCCGAGATGCTGATGCCCGCTCGCATGCACGCGTCGAGGTGAGCCTCGACCAGCGGCCGACCGTAGATGTCGTCCTGGCCGAC
>JAUTXA010000235.1 GCA_030838265.1 Actinomycetota bacterium
CTCGGATCTGGCATGCCTACATGCAGCTCGCGCTCGAGGGCGTCCCGTCGGTGGCGTTCCCCCGTCCCGATTCGTCAGAGATCCCTCGGGGCCGTTACATCCGCGACAGCGGGCGGTCCTCGACCTACTCGACGACCAAGACGACCTATCGCTACGGGCGGCCCACGGTGACCTCGAAGCGGAAGACGAGCTCGACCAGCCCGCCCATCACGGTCTCGTCCGGCACCGGCGCGCCAGGCAAGAAGCACTGATGGCGGGGGCCGCCCTCGAGGCGCTCATGACGCTGCAGGATCACGACACCACGCTCGACCAGCTCCGCCACCGCCGCGATCACCTCCCCGAGCGCGAACAGCTCGCCGAAGCCGAGCGCCAGCTGGCCGACATCGACCGCACCGGTGCCGCCCTCGGGGCTCAGCGGGACGTCGTCGCCCAACGTCAGAGTGAGGTCGAAGCGCAGCTGGCCGCCACCGAGGGCCGGATCGCCGAGCTCGACAAGCGCATGTACTCCGGGACGGTGACGGCGTCGAAGGATCTCCAGGCCATGGCTGAAGAGGTCACCCACCTCAAGGGCCGCCAGTCGACGCTCGAGGACGGCGTACTCGAGGCCATGGCCGAGCGCGAGCCGTTCGACTCCGAGCTCGAAGCTCTGGCCGCCCAGCGGGCCGAGCTCGACGCCCGCGCCGAGACCCTGCTGGCGGCGATCGCCGAGGCCGAGGTGGCCATCGATGCTGAGATCGAGGCCGAGATGGCGGCGCGGTCGTCATCGTCCGCCCCTGTCCCCGAGGCCCTCATGGCTCAGTACGAGCGGCTGCGCCAGCGGCTGGGTGGCGTGGGGGCGGCGAGGGTCGAGCACGGGCGCTGCATGGGCTGCCACCTCGACCTGTCAGCCACCGAGATCGACAGGCTGAAGCACCAAGGCGACGACGTGGTCGCCACCTGCGAGCAGTGCGGCCGCATCCTGGTGCCCTAGTTGCTGCTCTGGTTCGCGGGCGGGTCGTTCGCCATCGTCTGGCAGGTCTTCCGCGACACGGCGATCGACTACCGCCTGGTGATGCTGGGGGCCATCCTGCCCGACGTCGTGGATTGGCCGTTCGGTGGCGCCCGCGTCTTCCACACCTTGCTGGCCAGCGTGGTGCTGTTGTTCGCGGTGATGGCTCTCACCGGCCGCCGCCGGGCCCTCCGCCGCCGGCTCCTGGCGCTACCGATCGGGACCTTCCTGCACCTGGTCCTCGACGCCATGTGGACGCGGGCCCACATCTTCTGGTGGCCGTTCCTCGGCCGCCATTTCAACGGTCATGGCCTCCCGAGCTTCTCTCACCCGGTGGCGGGTCTGGTGGTCGAGGAGCTCGCCGGCGCCGCACTGCTGGTATGGGCTTATCGCCGCTTCCGCCTGGCCGAGCCGGCCCGCCGATCGACGTTCCTGCGGACCGGTCGGCTGGGGCGAGACCTGGCCGATCCGGCGCCGGAAGCGGGACAGTAGGTTCGGCCCGGTGCTGATCTTGGCCCGCCACGGGCAGACGGCGGCCAACGCTTCGGGCCTCTTGCTCGGTCGCAACGACGTCGACCTGAACGAGGTCGGCCGGGGTCAGGCCACCGCGGTCGGCCGGGCCCTCGCCGGCGCCACCCGGGTGATCTCGAGTCCGCTGTTGCGGGCCCGCAGGACGGCCGAGGCGATCGGCCTCCCGGTCGAGATCGACGATCGGTGGATCGAGGTCGACTACGGCATCTACGACGGCGAGCCGCTGGCGGACGTTCCCCGCGAGGTGTGGGAGCACTGGCGCCACGATCCCGAGTGGTGCCCGCCGGAGGGCGAGTCCATGGCGTCAGTGGGCCGACGGGTCCGGGAAGCCTGTGACGGGCTGGTCGAGGCGGCTTCGGCGAGTGACGTGGTCGTGGTCAGCCATGTCTCGCCCATCAAGGCGGCTGTCACCTGGGCGCTCGGCGTCGGTGACGAGGCCACGTGGCGGATGTTCCTCGATGTGGCGTCGATCTCGCGGATCGGGGTGTCGGGGCGCGGGCCGTCGTTGCGTTCCTACAACGACTGCCATCACCTCGAGGGCTGAGGAGCTAGCGGCGAGGCTGGCGGCGCGGTCCGCCGGGCGCGCTGCCCCGACGGTCGCTGCGAGCGCTGCCGGGACGGCCCGGCTTCGAGTAGCCCGATGACTTCGACGACGTCGAGGCCTTGGGGCTGGTCGACACGTGGCCGGGCTTGCCGTAGCGGGTGGGCCTGGCCGGACGGGCCTCATGGGAGGCGACCGGACGGCGCTCGGCCGCGGTGACGTCGGGAGCGGTGAGCTCCTGGGGCAAGCCCAGCTGGCGCTGCATGGTCTTGATCGATCGGCGCATGTCGTGGGGGATGAGAGACACGACGGTGCCCGACGCGCCGGCCCGACCGGTGCGTCCCGAGCGGTGCACATAGTCCTTGTGGTCGGCCGGCGGGTCGAAATGGACGACGCAGGGCACGTCGTCGACGTGGATGCCTCGGGCCGCGACGTCGGTGGCGACCAGGGCGCGCACGTGGCCGCGGGCGAAGGCGGCGAGGGCCCGCTCCCGCTGGGACTGCGAGCGGTTGCCGTGGATGGCGACGGCTTCGATGCCGTTGGCCGACAGCTGATGCACGAGGCGGTCAGCGCCGTGCTTGGTGCGGCAGAAGACAATGGCTCGGTCGTGACGCTGGAGCAGACCGGTGGTGATCTGCACCCGCTCGGCCCGTTCCGCCTCCCAGAAGTGGTGGGCCACCTCGCTGCGATCGTCCTCGGGGGGAGCGACGTCGTGACGGCTCGGGTTGTTCTGGTACTTGCGGATGAGGACGTCGACGTCGCCGTCGAGGGTGGCCGAGAAGAGCAGCGTCTGACGCTCGGCCTGGGTGGCGTCGAGCAGTCGCTTCACCGCAGGCAGGAAGCCCATGTCGGCCATGCGGTCGGCCTCGTCGATGACGACGACGCCCACGTCGCGCAGGCTGACCTCGCGTCGCTCGATGAGATCCTCGAGGCGGCCGGGGCAGGCGACGAGGATGTCGACGCCCTTTCGCAGCGCCCGGCGCTGGCCCTCGTAGCCCGTCCCGCCATAGACGCACGCGACGGTGCGCTTGCGCAGGGCGGCGATGGGCTGCAGCTCCTTCATGACCTGGGCGGCGAGCTCACGCGTCGGCACGAGCACGAGTCCGGTGGGCCGCTTGGCCACAGCTTGGTTGACGGCCAGGACGAGGGGGATCCCGAAGGCGAGGGTTTTGCCTGAGCCGGTGGGCGCCTTGCCGCAGAGGTCGCGGCCGGCCAGGCCATCGGCCAGGGCGGCGGCCTGGATGGGGAAGGGGGCGGTGATGCCCCGCTTGTTCAGCAGGGTGACTACGTCAGCGGGCACGCCGACATCGGCGAAGGACAACGACACGGAAAAGCTCCAATCGAGCGGTGAAGAAGGCCGACTCGAGCTTGTTCTCGTGAGGCCCGCCGGCTCTCTTGGAGCCGGAGTGGTCGCCCCGACCGGCGGGGCGACTCGCTCAGTGTAGGTGATCGAACAGGTGAACCCCTACTTAGTGGCGGACACCGGTCACCGTGAAGCGCTCGACACCCTTGAGGTGCCCGCCCGTTGAGGCCGCGATGGTGAGGACTGAGTCGGTCGCTCCGCTGTAGCTCACGGTGGCGTGCCAATCGCTGTCGTCGCCGCCCGCGGGCTGGCAGCAGAAGGTACCGATGGCCGACGAGGACGAGATCTGACGCACGAAGACCTTGATGTTCTCGTCGACGCCGGTGATCTTGCCGCCGACCGTGGCGGGGGAGTGCACGGTTGCGCCGTAGGCAGGCGAGGTCAGCGAGAAGTCGGTGTCATCGGTGCCCGCCACCTCCCACGGTGCGTCCGACCCCGAGCCCCACTTGAAGAGGTGGACGACCGCCGCGGTGTGCTTGACGCCGTTCGGGTTCACGAAGCCAACCCCGACGTGGGCGCCGCTCGCGTTCGTCGTCGTGCCCGTCACCGTGTCGATCTCGCCGTAGCCCAGATACCCCTTGGCGAACGAGAGGGCGGTCTCGCCGGCGTCCAGGTGCCAGGGCTGATGGCCGCCCGATCGGTAGTCGGCTTGCCAGTCGGAGGCCTCCGTCGAGGTGCGGAACGGCCAGAGGGGCAGGTTCGCCGAGGTCGATGACGTCGACCTGGTGGTGGGGCCGGTCGGCGCGACCGTGGTGGCCGAACCCGGCGCCGCGGTGGTGGACGGTGCCGACGCCAGAGTGGTCGTCGTCTTGGGGGGCGCCTTGGTGGCAACGCGACGGGACGAGCCGCACGCACCGGCCACGAGGAGCACGATTGCCGCGGTCGCCACCGCTCCGATGCTGCGCTGTCCGGTCCTCATGGCAAGCCCCCTCTTCTCGGCGCCGTCACCACCAACAGACGCCGGTGCCCTCTGAAAGGTTGACGCGAGCGTTCGACTAGACCTGCCGCCGTGGCCGAAGACAGCGGTGCGGGCGCTCGACTGTGGCAGCTCGCCGATCTCGTGACGCCGATGGCGGTGCGGGTGGCGGCAACTCTGCACGTCGCCGACCACATCGCGGGCGGCCGACGGACGGCCACCACGATGGCGGCGGCGGAGAGCGTCGAGGCCGACGTCCTCGACCGGGTCCTCCGCCACCTCGTGTCGGTTGGCGTCCTCGGCCGCGACGACGATGGCGGGTACGCGCTGGGCTCGGCGGGGGAGTTCCTGGCCGAGGGCCATCCCTGGGGGCTGCGCGCCCTGCTCGACATAGAGGGCGGGATCGGTCGAGCCGAGCTGGCCTTTGTCCACCTGCTGCATTCGGTGCGCACGGGTGAGGCCGGCTTCCCCCTGCTCTACGGTCGCGGGTTCTGGGAGGACATGGCTTCGGACGCGACGCGCACGGCGTCCTACGACGCCCAGATGGGGGCCGATGCGAGGCGTTGGGCGGCCCAGGTCGTCGATGCCTTGGATTGGGCCAGGTTCGGCTCGGTGATCGATGTCGGCGGAGGCAACGGAACCTTGCTCTCCTCCCTGCTCATCGCTCACCCCGCGTTGCGGGGGACGGTCTTTGACCAGCCCGCCACGGCTGAGGCGGCGCGCATCACGCTGGCGTCGGCTGGCGTCGCCGATCGGGCCGATGTCGTGGCCGGAAGCTTCTTCGACCCCTTGCCGCCCGGCGCCGGAGCGTATGTCCTTTGTGCCGTTCTTCACGACTGGCCCGACGACGGGGCCCGCGCCATCCTGCGGCGCGCCGCCGAGGCGGCAGGGTCGACCGGCCGCGTCGTCGTCATCGAGAAGACGGGCGCCGGGGGTGAGTCGACCTCGACGGACATGGACCTGCGGGTGCTCATCCACTACGGCGCCCGCGAGCGGGGCGTGACGGAGCTGGTCGGGCTGGCGGCATCGGTCGGCCTCGACGTTGTCGCCGTCCACCCCGCGGGCGATATCTCGATCGTCGAGCTCAGGCCGACCTGATCAGCGGCCGATCCGGCCGTCGAGCAGCTCGCGGGTGATGTCCATGTGGCCGACGTGGCGGGCCGTCTCCTCGAGCAGGTGACCCACGACCCAGCGCAAGGTCGTGGGCCGAATCGGTGCTGCCGAGGGGAGGTCGAACGACGGGGCCCCGTCGAGGACGGCATCGGCGGCGGCCGTCTCCGCTCGGTAGAAGGCGATCACGTCGCCGACCGACCAATCATCGGGCAGCGTGAACATGTGCTGTCGCCACGACATGTCCATGGGCTCGCCCGCGAAGACGGCGCGGAGCCAGAGCCGCTCGGCGTAGCCCAGGTGGACAACGATCACGCCGAGCGAGTTGGCGGTCGGAGCCGGCTTCCATCGGAGCTGCTCGTCGTCGAGATCCTCGAGCTTGAAGATGGCGCTCTCCCGCAGATGCTGGAGCCATCCGCGCGCCATGGGCATCTCATCGGCTGGTTCCGACTCGGCCGGCCTCGGGACCCGCAGCTCCGGCGGGGTCTCCTTGGCGGGGTGCTCAGACATGCCTGCACGCTGCCCGTCCCCGCACGCGGCGTCAAGCGCAAAGGCTTGGGGCGCAGCCTGGACTAGACAGATCGCCGACCGCGAGACGAGTGGGGACGAACATGCAAGAGATCGCGCTCCGTGATGGGCCCGTCGAGCTGGTGGGCGCCCTCGAGATCGTCGAGTCGGAGTCGGGGATCTCGGCCCGTCGGCTGCCGGGCTGGACGCGCCCGCAGATCCCCGACCTGTTCATGGACGCAGTCGTCGGCATGCCGTCAGGCGTGCGGGCTCGCTTTCGAACCGATGCCACCACCATCGGGCTCGACGTCATGATCACCCACCTGCGGATCCTTCCGGAACCGCTCATGCCGTCGGCCTTCGATCTCGTGGTGGACGGTGAGCTCGGGGGGCAGGTGTTCAGCACCGACGGCACCGTCCTCACCATCGACATGGCCGACCGCGACGCCGTCAGTCTCGATCACGGCGAGCCGACGACGATTCAGTTCTCCGAGTTGGCGCCAGGGGACAAGACGATCGAGATCTGGCTCCCGCAGCGCTCGAGCGTCGAGCTGCGAGGACTGCGAGTGAACGCCGGCGCCTCTGTCCAGCACGCGCCTCCGCCGACGAGGCGAAGGTGGGTCCACCACGGCAGCTCGATCAGTCATTGCATCGAGGCGGCCTCCCCGACGACGACATGGCCGGCGGTCGCCGCTCGCCTCGGCGGGGTCGAGCTCACCAGCCTCGGCTTTGGCGGGCAATGCATGCTCGACGCCTTCGTGGCCCGCACCATCCGAGACCTCGAGGCCGACGTGATCAGCCTCAAGGTGGGCATCAACGTCGTCAACGGGGACACCCTGCGAGAGCGGACCTTCGGGCCCGCGGTCCACGGCTTCCTCGACACGGTGAGGGAGGGCCACCCCCTCACGCCCATCCTGGTCGTCTCGCCGATCTACTGCCCGAGCGCCGAGGCCCATCCCGGCCCCACCGTCATGAACGAGCACGGCAAGTTCGTGACCATCGCGGGGATGGACGAGATGCGCGCCACCTGCCTGACACTGGTGAAGGTCCGTCGGATGCTGGCCGAGATCGTCGACCGCCGTCGAGGGATCGGCGACGCCAACCTGCACTACCTCGACGGGCTGGAGCTCTTTGGCGCGGGCGACGCTGATGACCTTCCCGACGACCTGCACCCCAACGCGGCCGGCTACGTCCGCATGGGCGAGCGCTTCGCCGAGCTGGCCTTCTCACCCGGTCGGCCGCTCGCCCCCGCCGCCGGCTGAGGCGCCTCGGACTAGGAGTCGAGCTCGGCTAGGACCTCGCCGATGATCTTGGTGGCCTTGTGGGCCGGCAGCGGGTCGCCGCCTTCGGCCTCGGCCACCTCGGCCGCGAAGTCCTCGACCGAATGGACGCCGCCGACGAGGACGTGACGGAGGGCCTCGCCGCTCGCGGTGGGGTCGTCGAGAGCCTCAACCGCCGGCGCCAGCGCCTCATCGGGATTCTCGGCCACGGCATGGACCAGGTGCATGGCTTCCTGGCGACCCGTCGCCGTCGAGACCACCGGGGGACGATCAGGGTTCTGCTGCAGGTCCCACTCGACCAGGGCCTCGTCGTAGCCGCCCTCGCCCGGGTGCAGCACGCGAGTCGTGGGAGCACTCTCCACCGGCTCGACCGGGTCCGGCCCTGTGTCCGACGCGTCGGAGTCGTCGTGACGGCGTTCCGGCGGGATGGGGACGACGAGGCTGCCATCGTCGTTCCGAACGATGTCGATGTCCATAGGGGCGCCTCTCCTCCGGATGGGCGACGCCACAGCGTCACCGAGGATCGATCTCTACCCATCTCGATGGGCGGCGACTCCTTAGGCGGTGGCGATGGCCGGCGGTGGCGACCAGCCCAAGAAGAAGCGGGCGACCGGCAGAAGCCGGTGGTGGCGGATCTGGTCGCCGAACCACTGCTCGTGGCGCTCCTCCTCGGCGAGCATGGCCTCGAGGCGGGGGAGCCACCCGGCCAGCTCGAGGCCCCGGGCCAACTCGAGAGCCGTCTCGTACTGGCAGACGTTCATTCCTTCCAGCCGCCCGGCGGCGTACATGGGACCGAACCAGCCGGTCACGAAGCAGAGCGCCCCGAAGAAGCGGCCGGTGATCCGCATGAGGAGCTCGCGCCGGGGGCGCGGTCGCCCGTTGAGATGTCGGAGGACATCGGCGACCTCGGCGCGGTGATGCCACTCGGCGGCCTCGATGCGCCGAACCTCATCCCGTTGGTCTGGATGTCGGAGCGAGTGCCAATGGGCCCGGTAGGCCAAGGCGGCGGCCAGCTCGCCCGCATGCGCATCCTGCAGCAGGCGGATCAGTCGTTGCCGGTTGGCGTCGTGATCGTCGATCACGTCCCCATTGAACACCCCCGCTCGGAGGGTGGAACACTTCTTCATCGCCTCGTTGCCCCCCGTCAGCCCCGATGATGTGCGGGCCGCGGTGCGCGCCTGGGCGAGCGAGCATTGGGATCCCGACCTCACGCTGGTGGCCTGGCGTCGGCTGCTCGTCGCTTCGGGCTGGGCCGCGCCGTCTTGGCCTGAGCGGTGGCACGGCCGCGGCCTGCCGGCGTGGTCGGACGAGGCGGCCAACGGCGAGCTCATCGCCGCCGGCGCCGTGGGCGCGCCGGTAGGGAGCGGGATGTGGCTTGCGGCCCCGACGATCGTGGCCCACGGCCCGGACGCCACCCGGGAGCGCTACCTCGAACCCACCCTGACCGGTGAGCAGACCTGGTGCCAGCTCTTCAGCGAGCCAGGGGCGGGCTCCGACCTGGCCGGGCTCACCACCACCGCCGAGCTCGACGGGGACGAGTGGGTGGTGAACGGTCAGAAGGTGTGGAACACCAGCGCCCATCACGCCGATCTGGGGATGCTGATGGCCCGCACCGACTGGAGCGCCTCCAAGCACCGCGGTCTCACCTACTTCGTCCTGCCCATGCACCAGGCCGGTGTCGAGGTCCGGCCCCTGCGCCAGATGAACAACCACTCGTCGTTCAACGAGGTCTTCCTCACCGATGCCCGCATCCCCCGGGACGCGGTGGTCGGCGAGGTTGGCGACGGGTGGCGAGCGGCTCTGACCACGTTGGCCTTCGAGCGACGGTTCGGCGGAATGGCCCGTCCCTCGTACGCGTCGGGTCCGTCGCGGGTGCTGGCGGAAGCCAGGCGGGAGGCCGACGAGCACTTCGCCACCTACCGCTGGTACCCACAACGGGCGGGACGGGCCGACCTCGTCGTCGAGCGGGCCCATGCCGCTCGGGTCGACGACGACCCGGTGATCCGCCAGGAGATCGCCCGCCTGTTGTCGATGCAGTCCGTCAGCCGATGGACCGCGGACCGGGCGCGGGCCGCGCTCACGCTCGGCCGCACGCCGGGACCGGAGGGATCGATCGGCAAGCTGGCCGCCAGCCTGGTGGCGAAGCAGGCGGCCCACGTGCACTCGATGATCGCCGGGGCCGACGGGATGCTGACCGGCCCCGACAGCCCACTCGGCGGAGTCATCGCCGAGGTGCTGGTGTCCGTCCCCGCCGTCTCGATCGCCGGAGGCACCGACGAGATACAACGCAACATCCTGGGCGAGAAGGCGTTGGGTCTTCCCCGCGAGCCGGGCCCCGGTCGAGAGGTTCCCTTCCGCGACCTGCCCCGCAACGGCATCTGACCCCGGCTGCTGGCGGGCTGGGTGACGGTGAGCCGGCCTGTAGGCGGGATTCTGTCCCTCCGAGGAGGGGGTGGCCATCCATCTGTGCGGCCTACCTTGGGACATTGGGCGGGCCGCCCGTCCCACGTTTGGCCTTGCTCCGAGTGGGGTTTGCCAAGCCGCCCGGGTCACCCCGGGCGCTGGTGCGCTCTTACCGCACCGTTTCACCCTTACCTGTGCGCCCGGAGGCGCCATCGGCGGTCTGTTCTCTGTGGCACTTTCCTGCGGGTCGCCCCGACTGGCCGTTAACCAGCACCCTGCCCTGCGGAGTCCCGACCTTCCTCGACGCAGTCACCGAAGCGCTGCGCCGCGGCCACCCGGCCGGCTCACCGTCGGGGCCATTGTCCCACGATCGGCAGAAATCTCCACAGGAGGCACAGATTGAGGCCGTGCCTGCCGATGGAGAGAGGTGATGGGTGGAGAGTCCTCAGCGTCTCTGATCCCGTACCGACTGCGGACGGTCCGGATCGGTGTGCTCACCACGGCCGCCGCCGTGGCCGTTCTGCTTGCCTACCCATTCCTGCCTGGCCGCGGCGTCGTCCAGATCGCGCCCTACTACTGCCTGGCCGGGTTCGCCGGCGTGGCCGTGATCGGCATCGGCCACCTGCCGTGGGAGGCGCTGTTCGCCAAGGGCTTGGGCTCGTGGCTCTTCTATCTGTGGTCGGGCTTTGACATCGCCCTGGTGAGCGCGGCGGTGATGGTCACGGGCGGGG
>JAUTXA010000243.1 GCA_030838265.1 Actinomycetota bacterium
GCCCTTCTGGCCGCCGTGCCTGCGGCCCGGCGCATGCGGGCCGACCGTCGCCGGTAGCCTCGACCGTGATGGCTGAGGTGACCGGTTTCTGGCTTCAACGCGACTTCGTCGGCGTGCGCGGTCCTGACGCCGCCGACTGGCTGAACGGTCAGCTGAGCCAGGATCTGGCGGCCGTCCCGGTCGGGGGCGCCGCCCTGTCGTTCTTGCTCCAGCCGCAGGGCAAGGTCGACGCCCTGCTGCGCGTCCAGCGCCGGACTGACGACGAGTTCATGCTCGACACCGACGGTGGGTTCGGGTCGGCCGTCGAGGCTCGCCTCCTGCGCTTCAAGCTGCGGGTGAAGGCCGACGTCGAGGCGGCGGCCTGGAAGTGCCTCGCCCTTCGGGGTGTCGGGGCTGCCGAGGCCGCGCCGGAGGGCATCGACGCCACCTGGCTCGGGTGGCCGGGTGCCGATCTCGTCGGGCCCGAGCCCGGCTGGCCCGCCGGCGTGCCCGAAGGTGACGGGGCGGCCTACGAGCTGGCCCGCATCGAAGCCGGCGTGCCGGTGATGGGCGCCGAGATCACGGGCAAGACCATCCCCGCCGAACTTGGTCCCTGGGTCATCGAACGGGCCGTGAGCTTCACCAAAGGTTGCTACACCGGCCAGGAGCTAGTGGCCCGGATCGAGTCGCGCGGCGGCCACGTGCCCCGCCGATTGCGGCGGCTGACCGTCGATGAGGGCACGCTCGAGCCCGGCGCCTCGGTGGCCCTCGGCGAGAAGACCGTGGGCTCGGTGACGAGTGCCGCGGCCCGGCCCGACGGGGGAGCGGTGGCGCTCGCCTTCGTCGGACGCGACGTCGAGCCGTCGACCATCGTGACCGTGACCGGAGCCGATCAGGTGTCGCAGGAGGCCACCGTCTCGTCCATCGAGGACAGCCCGTGACGCAGACCCCCCGGCTGGCCGGCGCCATGATCCTTCTGCTGGTCAGCGGGCTCGTCCTCAGTGCGTGCTCCGGCCACAAGCTGATCTCGCTACCGGAGCCTCCCCCGTTGCCGGCCACGACCACGACCGAGCCCTTCCCCGACTTCAGCCACGCCGTCCTGGCCCGGGTGCCGGGGCGCACGACCACCACCATCGCAGTAGGCCCCGGCGCCGCCCTCATCAAGGGACGGGTCGTCGGGCCGGACGGGCCGGTCGATGGGGCCACCGTGCACCTCGAGCGCCTGGTCGGCGACAGCGTGGCCCGGGCCGACGTCCAGTCCCTTCCCGACGGCACGTTCACTGCGCCCAACGTGCTCGGCGGCCGATGGAGGGTCCGGGCCTGGAAGGTCGCCGACTTGGCCTTGACGACACCGGTCGTCTTCTACATGGCGGCCAACGACCAGAAGGACCTGAACCTGGTGCTCGCCCGCTACACCGGCGTGAACGCGACCTTCGCCATCGCGCCCGCTCCTCCTCTGGTGAACGAGCCCGCCAACCTGGTGGTCGAGATCACCAATCAACAGGTCGACGGGCAGGGCGTGGTCCGGGCCACCCCGGTATCCGGCGCCACCGTGCAGCTCGTGGGCTCGGGCGACTGGGCCATCCGGGGGTCGGCCACCGAGACGACGTCGAGCGACGGGACGGCGCGGTGGCAGCTGACCTGCGGCTCGCGGGGGAAGCAGCCTCTGTCGGTCTTGGTGAACAACACCGACTCCTTCCCCCTCGACATCCCGGGCTGCGAGGAGCGTCCACCGGAGACGACGACATCGACGAGCCGTCCGACCACCAGCTCGACCGTTAGCTCGACGACGACGACGACGGCCTGAGGCGGACCGTAAACCGGGCCCCGCCGCCCTCGGTGTTGTCAGCGATGACAGTCCCGCCGAGAGCCGCGACCAACTCGCTGACGATGGCCAGGCCCAAGCCCGAGCCGAGCCGCCGGGTCGGGGTGCGGGCCCCGACGTAGAGGCGCTCGAAGACATGGGGCGCATCGGCCGGCGAGATGCCTGGGCCGTCGTCCGAGACGGTCACCACCGGGCCTTCGGGATCGGCCGACGCGGTGACGACGATCGACGACACCGCGTACTTCATGGCGTTCTCGACCAGGTTGGCCACGATCTGAGCAAGCCGGTCCGGGTCGGCGCGCACCCTGAGCGTCTCTCGGGGCGGGGTCCTGACCGCCAGTTCGACGCCGAGGTCGCCGGCCGCCGGTTGAAAACCCTCGGCGGTGTCGGCCACGACCTCGGCGACATCGATGTCACGGAGGTCGAGAGTGAAGCGGCGGGCGTCGAGCTGCGCCAATTGGAGGAGGTCGCCGACCAAGCGTTCGAGGCGGCGCGACTCGGCGGCGATGACCTCGGCAGCGCGGGTCGCATCGGGTGCCGCACCGTCGGCAATGGCCTCGGCGAAGCCTCGGATCGAGGTCAAGGGTGTACGCAGGTCGTGGGAGACGGACATGAGGAACTGCCGCTCGAGGCCCTTGGCTCGATTGAGGTTGTCGGCCATTGTGTTGATCGACGCGGCCAGCGAGCTCAGCTCGGGGTCAGCGTCACCGGCGATCACCACCCGAGCCTCGAGGTCGCCCGACGCAATGCGCCTGGTCACCGTCTCAGCCTCTTCGAGGGGCTGGGTGATGCGCCGGCCGAGGGCCTGCGCAACCAGGACGGCTACGACCAGGGCCAAGCCGGCGGCCAGCAAGAAGTAGCTGATGCCGGCCGTCCCAGCGTCGACCCGGCGGGTGATGACGACGGCGGCGACGCCGCGGTTCACCTTGGTGGGCGCGGCGGCGTAGGCCAGGCTCCCTCGCGTGCCCGAGACCGTTCGGTTGGCCACGAGGGCATCGGGGTGGAGGTCCGCGACCGTGAGGCCATCTGGTGGCGTGCCGAGGATCGCCCCGCGGGGGCCGATGGCGACGAAGCCGAAGCCTTCGAGCCTCAACACCCGCTGCAAGAGCACGGCGTTGCGGGGCTTCCCGGACTCATCGACCGCGGCGGCGATGGCCTCGGCCTCTCGGACCAGTTCGGAGCGCACCGACTGCCGAGACGAGATGCGGACGAGGACGAGGGTTCCGAGGCCGGCCACCACGAGCGCGCCCGCCACGACCGCCACGATCGTCAGCGTCAGTCGTCGGCGCACGTTGTCATCCGAGCCTGTAGCCGACGCCCCACACCGTCGCCAGGGGAAGGGCGTCGCCCAGCTTCTTGCGGAGCTGGCGGACGTGGACGTCGACGGTGCGGTCGTCGCCGTACCAGTCGGTACCCCACACCCCGTCGAGCAGCTGGCGGCGGGTGAGCGCCAGTCCCTCGTTGTCGGCCAGGTATTGGAGGAGGTCGAACTCGCGGGTCGCCAAGGCGACGGGTTGACCGTCGAGCCGCGCCTCCCGGCGGCCGCGATCGACTTCGACCCGCCCGACGACGACCACCTCGGCGGGCGAGCGGGCGGGCCCGTCAGCCCGCCGCAGGATGGCCCGGACCCGAGCCACCAGCTCGCGGGGTGAGAACGGCTTGGTGACGTAATCGTCGGCCCCCAGCTCGAGTCCGAGCACCCGATCGATCTCGCCATCCCTCGCCGTGAGCATCACGACCGGCACGTCTCCCGGCGTCGAAGCCCGGAGCCGGCGGCAGACCTCGAGCCCATCCATGTCGCCTTCGAGGCCGACATCGAGCACGACCAGCCTCGGGTGCTCCTGGCCGATCAGCTCCAGGCCCCGCTCACCACTCGACGCTTGGAGCACGCGGAAGCCCTCTCGGCGCAGGTAGAGGTCGACGAGGTCGGCGATGTGGGGATCGTCTTCGACGACGACGACGGTGCCGTGCTCGGGAGCCATCCCCGCCAGCGTGACACCCGTTGGTGATGGAAGTGTGAACCGTCGGCCGAGCAGGAGATGGGGATGCGAGAAAGGGGCTGCCAACTAGGGTGAGGGTGCCGTGGCCACCTATCTGGACATGATCCTTGCTTCTCACCGCTCGGCCGCCGCGGCCGACAATCGAAGCATCGACGACCTCGTTGCTCATGCCATCGCCCTGCCACCAGCGCGACCCTTCACCGCCGCCCTGGCGGTCGACGGCATCAGCGTGATCGCCGAGGTGAAGCGCCGCTCACCCTCGAAGGGCGAGCTGCGAGCTGATCTCGTGCCGTCGATGCTGGCCAAGGCCTACGCCGCGGGAGGAGCGGCCTGTCTCTCGGTGCTGACCGACGACCAGTTCTTCGGTGGCGCGGCCGCCGACCTGGTGGAAGCGCGGGCCGCGACCGATCTGCCCGTGCTCCGCAAGGACTTCACGGTGAGCGACGCTGATGTGTGCGACGCCCGCATCATGGGCGCCGACGCCGTGCTGCTCATCGCCGCCGCCCTGAGCGACGACGAGCTGCGGCGCTTTTCGTCTTTGGCCCGCGAAGTGGGCATCGAGTGCCTCGTCGAGGTGCACGACGAGGCCGAGCTCGAGCGGGCCTTGGGGGTCGGAGCCGATTTGATCGGCGTGAATCAGCGAGACCTGACCACCTTCGAGGTCGACACCGACCGCGCCGTACGGGTGGGCGTCGCCGTTCCCGACGGTGTCAGCAAGGTGGCCGAGTCAGGGGTCAGCACGCCCCAGCAGGCGAGGCGGCTGGCCGAGGCGGGCTTCGACGCCATCCTCGTGGGCGAGGCCCTCGTCACCGCGGACGACCCGGCTGCGGCCCTCGAGGCGCTGCGATGTTCGTGAAGATCTGCGGGACCACGTCAGAGGAGGACGCCCTGCTGGCGGTCGCCCTCGGGGCTGACGCCGTCGGCTTCATCTTCGCTCCCTCGCGGCGGCAGATCGCGCCGGGCGTGGTGGGTGACATCGTCAAGCGCCTGCCGCCCGAGGTGCTGACCGTCGGTGTATTCCGGGACGAGGCGCCCAGCCGGGTGGTCGACATCATGGCGGCGACCGGACTGCGGTCGGCCCAGCTGAACGGCCACGAATCGCCGGAGGAGTGCCGCTGGATCCGCGAGCGGGTCCGCAGCACCATCCGCGCCTTCCCGGCGACCGATCGGGCGATCCCCCAGGCGCGCGACTACGGCGCCGACGCCGTCCTCATCGACTCGCCGTCGTTCGGGTCGGGCCAGGTCTTCGACTGGAGGCTGGCCGACGGGGTTCCCGACGGCGTGCGGCTCATCCTGGCCGGCGGCCTCAACGCCGAGAACGTCGGCGAGGCTGTGGCCGCGGTGCATCCGTGGGGAGTCGACGTGGCTACCGGCGTCGAGTCCTCGCCTGGCAAGAAGGACCCTCGCAAGCTGAGAGAGTTCATCGCCGCGGCGCGGGCCGCCGAGCCCGCCCCCTACGAGGGCGGGGCCGATGCGCCTTATGACTGGATGGACGAGTGGTGATCGAGGCCAGGGGTGCGGCGATGGGAGCGCCCGGTGCCGATGGTCGCTTCGGCGAGTTCGGCGGACGCTTCATCCCCGAGTCGCTGGTTCCGGCCTGCCTCGAGCTCGACGAGGCGTTCACGGCCGCGTGGGGCGACGACGAGTTTCGGGCCGAGTACGCGGCGATCCTGCGCGACTACGCGGGGCGGCCCACGCCGGTCACCGAGTGTCATCGCCTGTCGGCCCAGCTCGGGGTGCGCGTCCTGCTCAAGCGCGAGGACCTCGCCCACACCGGCTCGCACAAGATCAACAACGTGGTCGGCCAGGCCCTCCTCGCCCGGCGGATGGGCAAGCACCGGGTGATCGCCGAGACGGGCGCCGGCCAGCACGGCGTGGCCACAGCCACGGCGTGCGCCCTCTTCGGCCTCGACTGCGTGGTCTACATGGGTGAAGTCGATGTCGAGCGCCAGGCCCTCAACGTGTTCCGCATGCGGCTCCTTGGCGCCGAGGTGCGACCAGTCGGCTCGGGAAGCCGCACCTTGAAAGATGCCATCAACGAGGCCATGCGCGATTGGGTGGCGTCGGTCGAGAGCACGCACTACTGCCTGGGATCCGTGATGGGTCCGCACCCGTATCCCTGGATGGTCCGCGAGTTCCAGCGGATCGTCGGAGACGAGGCCCGCGAGCAGTGCCGCCGGCTCCTCGACGGGAGCGACCCCGACTACGTCGTGGCCTGCGTCGGCGGCGGTTCCAACGCCGCCGGGACGTTCGCCGGGTTCGTCGAGACCAAGGCCAAGCTGGTCGGCGTCGAGCCGGCCGGAGGGGCGGCGCTCGGCCATGGGGTGCCGGGCGTGGTGCACGGCTCGAAGTCGTTCTTGCTGCAGGACGAGCACGGTCAGGTCCTCGAGGCCCACTCAGTCTCGGCCGGTCTCGACTACCCCGGAGTCGGCCCCGAGCACGCCCACTTGGCCTCGATCGGCCGGGCGACCTACGTGCAGGCGGCCGACGCCGAGGTCCTCGATGCGTTCCAGCTCCTCTCCCGCACCGAAGGCATCATCCCGGCCCTCGAGCCGGCCCACGCCATCGCCTGGCTGGTGCGCGCCGCGGCCACCGAGATCCCTCTGGGGTCCACGGTGCTGCTGACCTTGTCGGGCCGAGGCGACAAGGACGCCCAGCAGGTCATGGAGATGCTGTCTTGACCGAAGTGGTCGAGCCGGGCTCGCTCGAGTCCCGGCTGCGCGCCGTACGCGCCAAGGGTCGCAAGGCCCTCGTCCCCTACGTGAGCGGCGGCATCAGCGACGACTGGCTCGACGTCGTCCGGGCCGCGGCCGATGCCGGGGCCGACGCCATCGAGATCGGCATCCCCTTCTCCGACCCGGTGATGGACGGGCCCACGATCCAAGCGGCCTCGCAGCGCTCGCTCGACCGGGGCACCACGCCGGTCGGCATCTTCGGGGCCCTGGCCGACCTCGATGCCGGTGTCCCCCTGGTGGCCATGACCTATTACAACCTCGTCTTTCGCGCCGGGCACCGGCGTTTCGCCCGCTCGCTCGTCGATGCCGGTGTGGCTGGGGCGATCGTCCCCGATCTTTGCCTCGAGGAGTTGGGCGACTGGGAGCGGGCCGCCGTCGATGCCGGCATCGAGACAGTCTTGCTCGCCGCGCCCGTGACTCCCGATGATCGCCTCGCCGAGCTCTGCCGGCGATCGCGCGGGTTCATCTACGGCGTCAGCGTGATGGGGGTCACGGGTGAGCGCCAAGCGCTGGCCACGTCGGCCGGCATCCTGGCCAAGAGGCTCAAGGCGGTCACTGACAAGCCGGTGATCGTCGGCTTCGGCATCTCGGGCCCGGCCCAAGCCATCGAGGCGGCGACGGAGTCCGACGGCGTTGTGGTGGCGTCGGCTTTGATGCGCCTGGTCCTCGATGGCGGTGGTCCGACCGAGGTCGGCGCGTCGGTGGCTGCTCTGCGCCGGGCCCTCGACGGCGGGTGACGCGATGGCCAAGGTTTCGGGGTGCGAGCTGTGTGAAGCGGCGCGGATCACTCCATGGCACTTCGAGGACGACACCTGTTGGGTGGCCGACTGCGAGATCTGCGACGTCCCCATGGTGGTGTGGAAGGAGCACGGCCACGAGCCGCCATCCGACGTGGTCGACGAGATGGTCGGCCGGCTCGTCGCGGTGGCCGATGCCCGCTTCGGCGCAGACGGTTACTCGGTCGATCGCGTGATGCGCCAGATCCCCGATCACTTCCACGCCCACGCCCGCGATCCGCACTGGTGGTCACGGCGATTCCTGGGCCGTTAGGCCCAGGTCGGGGCGCCAAGGCGTCGCTACGCTGCATCTGATGGCGCTGCGCACCACCAGCGAAGCACGCAACCACTGGGCCGATCTCGACGGGGCGTGGCGCGCCGTGTTGCAGTTGGCATGGGAGGCCTACCGGGCCGGCGGCGAGCCGGTGGGGGCGGTTGTCGTTCGCCCCGAGGGCTCGATCCTGGCCAAGGGCCGCAACCACGTGTTCGAGCACCGTCGGGGTCCCGGAGCTCTGCCCGGTGGCCCCCTGGCGCACGCCGCTGTCGTCGCCCTGTCGGCCCTCGACCCCTTCGAGCGCCACGACGACTTCACGTTGGTCGTCTCGATCGAGCCCTGCCTTCTCTGCATAGGTGCCACCGTCGCCGCCGCAGTCGGAGCCATTCGCTACGCCGCCGCCGACTTCTACGCCGGAGCGGCGAGCGCGTTGCCCTCGAACCCCGAGACCGATCGTCTCGAGCTGAAGATCGACGGCCCGCTCGAGGGGCCGTTCGGCCTGATGGCCGGCGCCCTGCGCCTCGAGCCGTTCGTGCGGCTCAACCCCGAGGGCCACGTCGTGCGATGGGCCGCTGAGCGCGACCCGGCCGCCCTTCGTCTGGCCCAGGTTTGGGCCACCCGAGGCACCCTGCAGACGGCGGCCGACGAACGGACCTCGCTGTCCGAGCTGATCCCCTCGATCTGGAAGTCGCTGGCCGCCGCCGCCGGCGGCTAACCCGGCGCTTCAGCCAGACGGGCCCGCTTGGCCTGAGCCGCCTTGCGGCCGCGCTCGGTCTGATCGAGGACGACCTTGCGCAGGCGGACGGTCGCGGGCACGACCTCGACGCACTCGTCCTCGCGGATGAACTCGAGGGCCTGTTCGAGCGACAGCTGCTGATGGGGGATGAGCCGCACCAGCTCATCGGCGGTCGAGGACCGCACGTTGGTGAGCTTCTTCTCACGCGTCGGGTTGATGTCCATGTCCTCGGACCGGCTGTTCTCGCCGATGATCATGCCCTCGTAGACCTCGACGCCTGGGCCCACGAACATCACGCCCCGCTCCTGCAGGTTCATCAGGGCATAGGTGGTGGTAGGGCCTTGCCGGTCGGCCACCAGGCTGCCGCTGGGGCGGGTGCGCAGCTCGCCGTGCCACGGTTCCCACCGGTCGAAAACGTGATGGAGCTGGCCGGTTCCCCGGGTCTCGGTGAGGAACTCGGTTCGGAAGCCAATCAGGCCGCGGGCCGGGATCACGTAGTCGAGACGGACCCAGCCGGTGCCGTGGTTCACCATGTGCTCCATACGACCCTTGCGCAGGGCGAGGAGCTGGGTGACGACGCCGAGGAAGTCCTCGGGGATGTCGATGGCGAGTCGCTCCATGGGCTCGTGGATCTTTCCGCCGATCTCCCTGGTCAGGACCTGGGGCTTGCCGACCGTGAGCTCGAACCCCTCCCGGCGCATCATCTCGACCAGCACCGCCAGCTGGAGCTCACCACGGCCCTGGACCTCCCAGGTGTCGGGGCGCTCGGTGGGCAGCACGCGGATCGAGACGTTGCCCACCAGCTCGGCATCGAGCCGCCCCTTTACCAGGCGGGCTGTCAGCTTCTTGCCGTCCTTGCCGGACAAGGGTGACGTGTTGATCCCGACGGTCATCGACAGGCTGGGCTCGTCGATGTGCATGACGGGAAGGGGACGAGGGTCGTCGGGGTCGGCCAGGGTCTCGCCGATCGTCACCTCGGCGATGCCGGCGACGGCGATGATCTCGCCCGGTCCCACCTCTTCGGCGTCGACCCGGTCGAGGGCCTCGGTCACGTAGAGCTCAGTGATCTTGACCTTTTCGATGTCGCCGTTGGCCCGACACCAGGCGACGGTCTCGCCCCGCTTGATCGTGCCCTCCATCACCCGGCAAAGAGCGAGGCGGCCCACGTAGGGGGAGGAGTCGAGGTTGGTGACGAGGGCTTGCAGCGGGTGGCCCTCGGTGTACTCCGGGGCCGGCACCGTGGTGATGAGCAGGTCGAGGAGGGGCTTCAAGTCGGTGCCTGGAACGGCGGGGTCGAGCGAGGCCTGGCCGGCCCTGGCGTTGCAATAGATGAGGGGGAACTCGATCTGGTGCTCGTCGGCGTCGAGGTCGAGAAAGAGCTCGTAGACCTCGTCGAGCACCTCGCTGATGCGGGCGTCGGGACGGTCGATCTTGTTGATCACGACGATCACGGGCAGCTTGGCCTCGAGCGCCTTGCGGAGCACGAACCGGGTTTGGGGGAGTGGCCCCTCGCTGGCGTCGACCAGCAGGAGGATGCCGTCGGCCATGGTCAGGCCGCGCTCGACCTCGCCGCCGAAGTCGGCGTGGCCCGGCGTGTCGATGATGTTGATCTTCACGCCGCCGTGCCGGACGGTCGTGTTCTTGGCCAGGATGGTGATGCCCTTCTCGCGCTCGAGATCCATCGAGTCCATGACCCGCGTGGCGACCTCCTGATTGGCGCGGAAGGCGCCCGACTGCCACAGCAGGGCATCGACGAGCGTGGTCTTGCCGTGGTCGACGTGGGCGACGATGGCGACGTTGCGGATATCGGAGCGGGTGGTCATGAGCCGTTCGAGTGTAGGGGAAGGCGGTTCGCCGCCTTGAACCCGCTCACTGGCGCGATGCGTAGAGACGTGACGCCGACCATGTACCCTTGATTGGGACGAGCCAGAGCCAATCGGGCGGCTCGCGGGTCAGACCTCATCGCCACGCTGCCGTCGCAGCCAACCTCCGAGGCGTCGACCCACCGACGCGATCAGGAGCAAACAAGCGATGACCACCACCTTCGGGGCCCTTGGGCTCCCGTCCGACCTCGTTGCCGCCTTGGCGGAAGCCGGGATCGACGAGCCCTTTCCCATCCAGGCCCTCACCATCCCCGACGCTCTGGCGGGCCGCGATCTCTGCGGCAAGGCCAAGACGGGCTCGGGCAAGACCCTGGCCTTCGGCCTGCCCCTGCTGACCCGCCTCAGCAAAGCCAAGTCGAAGCGGCCGACGGGCCTGGTGCTGGTGCCGACCCGCGAGCTAGCAGTCCAGGTCGCCGAGGTCCTTGCCCCGCTGGGCGAACGCTCCGGTGTCCGGGTCACCGCCGTCTACGGCGGCCGCGCCGTCGAGCGTGATGTCAAGGCCCTCGAGCAGGGCATCGACCTGCTGATCGCCACGCCGGGACGGCTCATCGACCTTGGCGACCGCGACGCGGTGGCCTTCGACGGCGTCGAGGCGCTCGTGCTCGACGAGGCCGATCGCATGGCCGACATGGGCTTCATGCCCCAGGTCGAGTGGATCCTGCGCCGGGTCGTGAACCCCCACCAGACGCTGCTGTTCTCGGCCACCCTCGACCGCGACGTCGATCATCTGGTGCGGGCGTACCTCAAGGACCCGGTCCGCTATGAGGTCGAGTCGACCTCGGCCACGGTCGACGAGATGGAGCACCGCTTCATCGCCGTCCATCAGCTCGACAAGGCCAAGGTGACGGCGTCGATCGCCCGCGGTGGCACTCGCACGCTGATCTTCGTCCGCACCAAGCGGGGTGCCGACCGGCTGGCCGAGCAGCTCCAGAAAGAGGGTTTGCGGGCCGGCGCCATCCATGGCGACCTTCGCCAGGGCCTTCGCGAGCGAGCCCTGGCTGACTTCTCCAGCGGCAAGCTCCCTGCCCTCGTCGCGACCGACGTGGCCGCTCGAGGAATTCACGTCGATGGGGTCGACACCGTGGTCCACTTCGACCCCCCCGAGGACCAGAAGGCCTACCTCCACCGGTCGGGCCGCACGGCGCGCGCCGGTGAGTCAGGGCTGGTCGTGACGCTCGTGCTCTGGGATCAGCACCTCAAAGCCGAGCGCCTGCAGAAGCGGCTTGGCATCAGCCAGCCCATCGTCGAGATGTTCTCGAACGACTCGCGCCTGGCCAACCTCAGCAGCTGGGATCCCCTCGTTGCCGTCGGCTAGGTGATCGGCACGGCGGTCGCCCTCGAGGCTCGGGGCCTCACCAAGCGGTTCAAGGGCGAGGTCCTCGCCGTCGACCACCTCGACATCAGCGTGCCCACCGGCGAGGTCTGCGGATTGCTGGGCCCCAACGGCGCGGGCAAGACGACGACGTTGCGCATGATGCTCGGGCTGATCCGCCCGGACGAAGGCGAGGCGTCAGTGCTGGGCGAGATCATGCGCCCGAGCCACCCGGTGCTCGCCCGGGTCGGCACGCTCATCGAGCGACCCGGCTTCGTCCCTCATCTCAGCGGGATGACCAACCTGCGGCTCTTCTGGCGCTCGGGTGGTGGCTCCTGGCCGGCTCCCCACCTCGACCGGGCGCTCGACGTGGCCGGACTCGGGTCGGCCGTGGACCGGAAGGTGAAGGGCTACTCGCAGGGCATGCGACAGCGTCTCGGTATCGCCCAGGCCCTGCTCGGCCAGCCCGAAGTGCTCGTCCTCGACGAGCCCACCAACGGGCTCGACCCACAGGAGATGCGCGAGATGCGCCGCCTCATCCGCGAGATGGCGGGGGAGGGCGCCACCGTCCTGCTCTCGAGTCACCTCCTTGCCGAGGTCGAGCAGGTCTGCCACCAGGTGATCGTGATGGACAAGGGGCGTCTGGTCTCGACGGGCTCGGTGTCCGACCTCGTCGGCCACGGCAGTGCCGTGTACCTCGAGGTCGGTGACGTGGCCCGGGCGGTCGCCACCCTCGAGGGTCTGGCCGGTGTGGTCTCGGTGGCCCCCGAGGGCGAGGGGCTGACGGTCGCGACTGACGGCATCCCCCGATCGGCCTTGGTCAAGGCGCTCGTCCGCGCCCGGGTGGCGGTCGAGACGGTGACGACCCGCAACCGCCTCGAGGACGCTTTCCTCGACCTGCTCGGAGACGACCACCGATGATCGCCACCGAGTTGATGAAGCAGCTGCGCCGGGT
>JAUTXA010000247.1 GCA_030838265.1 Actinomycetota bacterium
GAAGACGCCCTCTCGACGTTGAAGACGGCCTACCTCGAGACCATCCGGTCGCTGGCCTTCGTCGTCGAGGCCAAGGACGCCTATACCGGCCAGCACCTCGAGCGCTGCCGCGTCTACGGGGTCGCCCTCATGCAGGCCATGGGCATCGACGCTGACTATCCCGACGCCCAATACGGGTTCCTCCTCCACGACACGGGCAAGGTGGGCATCCCCGAGCGCATCCTGGGCAAGCCTGGGCCGCTCACTGCAGCCGAGTGGCGGGTCATGCGCACTCACCCCCTCATCGGCTACCAGATGGTGGCCTCGATCCCCTTCCTGAAGAACGCCGGCGAGATCGTCCGTTCCCATCACGAGATGTTCGACGGGTCGGGCTATCCGGCCGGGCTCAAGGGCGAGGAGATCCCGCTTCCGGCCCGGGTGTTCTCGGTGGTCGACGCCTTCGATGCCATGACGACCGACCGTCCGTACCGCGCCGCCCTCCCGCTCGAGCAGGCGGCCGACGAGCTCACCCGCATGGCGGGGACGCAGTTCGACGCCGAAGTCGTGGCCGCCTTCGTGCCGCTCTGCGAGAAGTTGCGCATCGCTCCCGTCTGACGACACCGCTCCGCTCGGTTCCGGGAAACGGCCACGGGTGCCGTAGCGTTGGGGCCATGCCTGGGATGCCCGACCCTCTTGATCGCTGGCACGACCTTGGTGAGTTCATCCGCGACCAGCGCAACGGTGCCCGATTGTCGCTGCGCAAGCTCTCCGAGGCGGCGGGCATCTCGAACCCCTACCTGAGTCAGATCGAACGTGGCTTGCGCAAGCCATCGGCCGAGATCCTCCAGCAGATCGCCAAGGCCCTTCGAATCTCAGCCGAGACGCTCTACGTCCGCGCTGGCATCCTCGAAGAGCGCGACACCGAGCAGGACCTGGTCGGCGACATCCTGCGCGACCAGCACATCACCGAGGACCAGAAGCAGACCCTGATCAAGATCTACGTCTCGTTCCGGCACGAGAACGAGCCGCCCCCGGCGAGCGACCAGCCGCTGGCCCTGGAAGAAATGCCCCGAGGCTGAGGTTGGTCTCCCTGGTGCGCCGCCTCGCCGTCATCTCCATGCACACGTCGCCCCTCGCCCAGCCCGGCTCGGGCGACGGCGGCGGGATGAACGTCTATGTGCGCGAGCTCTCCTCGGCGCTGGCCCGGGCCGGGGTGGCGTGCGACGTCTTCACCCGGGCCGAAAGCGTGGACGTGGCCGAGATCGTCAACGTCGAGCCCGGGCTGCGGGTCCACCACGTACCAGCTGGTCCTCTGGGTCCTGTGGCCAAAGAAGCCCTGCCAGGGCTCGTCGACGAGTTCACCGAATCCGTCCTCAAGCGCATGACCGACGCGCCGCCCGACGCCATCCACGCCAACTACTGGCTTTCGGGCGTCGCCGGCCATGTCATCAAGCACCGCCTCGACCTGCCGCTGGTGTGCACCTTTCACACCCTCGACCGGGTGAAGGCCGACGACAGCGAGGACTCGGGCCGAGCCGAGGCCGAGGCTCACATCATCGGCTGCTCCGATGCGGTGCTGGCCAGCTGCACGGTCGAGGCCGACCAGCTCGCCGACCTCTACGACGCCGACCCCACCCGGATCGAGATCGTCGCCCCTGGTGTCGATCACGCCTTCTTCTCGCCCGGTCATCGCCCCCAGGCCCGTCGGGCCCTCGGCCTGCCGGCGACGGGCCCCATGCTCCTGTTCGTCGGCCGCATCCAGCCCCTCAAGGGGCTCGAGGTCGCGGTTCGCGCCCTGGCCCTTCTCGACGACCAGCCCGAGGCCTTCTTGGTTGTGGTCGGCGGTCCCAGCGGGCCGCAGGGAGAGGACGAGCTGCAGCGCATCCATGCCCTGGTCGACGAGCTCGGGCTGACCGATCGAGTGCGGTTCCTCCCGCCCCAAGCCCACGAGCTCCTGTCGACCTACTACCGGGCGGCCGACGTCTGCCTCGTTCCGAGCCGGTCGGAGTCCTTCGGCCTCGTCGCCCTCGAGGCTGCGGCCTGTGGGACGCCGGTGGTGGCCGCCGCGGTCGGGGGGCTGCGCACCCTGATCGATCACGGCCACACCGGCTTCCTCGTCGAAGGACGTGACCCGCGCGCCTTCGCCGCCTTCACGGCCGAGATCCTCGACTCGCCGGCGCTGGCGGCCGAGATGGCGATCAGCGCAGCCGCCCGAGCCCGTCGCTACACCTGGTCCATCGCCGCCGGTCGCCTTCGACGCCTCTACGGCGACCTCACGGCCAAGGCCCTCGTCGAGTGCCCGTAGAGCGCCTCACGGCGGCCGCGCTGGACGAGTTGGAGCAACGGATCGACCGGTGGGCGGCCAAGGAGCTCATCGAGAGCCCGGTGATTGCCGCCATCGACCACGACCCTCAGCGTCGCCGCTGGTACATCCGCATCAGGGGCGAGGAGAAGACGGTCACCACCGTCTGGCTCACCCTGCGGGAGCGCACCCTTCACTACGAGACCCACTTCATGCCGGCCCCCGAGGAGAACCTCGAGGCCTGCTACGAGTACCTGCTTCGGGCCAACGCCCGACTCTTCGGGATGCGCTTCGCTATCGGCGACGAGGACGCCATCTTCCTTATGGGCCAGATGCCTGTGGGCGCAGTCGACGAGGACGAGCTCGACCGCATCGTGGGGGCCACCTACGCCTATGCCGAGCAGTACTTCAGGCCGGCCATGTCGATCGGGTACGCCTCGAAGTTCCGCCCCCAGCCCTCTTGAAGGGGGCCAACCCGCCCGGTACGGTGACCGGCGGACGGGCCCGAGGTGCTGGCCGCCGCCCTTCGTTCGGGGAAGTGCGAGGGGTGGAGAGGAGGTACCTCGGGCTCTTCTCGTTTGCCCGTCGTTGCGCCCGGGAATGCAGGAAGTGGCGCCTGCGGCGGCGAACAGTACTTGCGCGAGTCAGGGACTAGTCATTACCGTGACCTCGGTCCTACGGGGCCTCCCCGACAGCAGCAGTCTGCGTCGCCACGCGCTTATGCCGAAGACCTTCAGACACACGCTCGTCTCGATCGCCATGCTGATCGCCCTCGTCTTGGGCGTGCTGGCGAGTCCGGCTGGCGCCTCCAACGCCTACACCCGGCGAGCCGCGGCCCGGACCAGGCGGGCGCAGCTGGCCGCCCAGCTCAACACCCTGAAGGCGTCCGACGCCCAGCTGGCCGCCGCCATCCGGGCTCTCGACGCCCAGCTCAGCGCCCAGCAGGCAGCCGCCACCAGCGCCCAGATGGCCCAGCGGGCCGCCGAGGCCAAGCTCAGCGCCACCGAGAAGCAGAGCCACGAACTGCGCGACGCCGTGATCAAGCGGGCCGTCGACGTGTACGAGCACCCGAGGGGCCCGGTGACGGCCATCTCGAGCACCTCCGACATCAACGAGGCCAGCCGGCGGGCCCGGCTCCTCCAGCAGGTCAACGGCAGCAATGCCGACACCCTCGACCATCTGCGCATGGTCATGCAGGACCTCGGCATCCAGCGCGCCGCCCTCGACAAGACCCGACGCGATGCCCTCGGCAAGATGGCGGCCCTCAACCAGACCCGCGCCGGCCAGGCCAAGTTGGCGGCCGCCCTGGCCTCTCGGATCCACGAGTACCAGGCCGAGTCCGATGCCCAGTCCGCGATCGAGGGCAGCCTGAGCGCCCAGATCCGGGCCGAAGAGGCCGCGGCCCGAGCCTCTCGTGGTGGCGACGGCAACTTCGATCCCCGCAGCTCGGCGTTCGGCCTGGCCTGGCCCCTCCGAGGCCCGGTGACCTCCGGGTTCGGCTACCGCTGGGGCCGCATGCACCAGGGCATCGACATCGGTGTCCCGGTTGGTACCCCGATCCACGCCGCCAAGTCGGGCACCGTGATCTTCGTCGGCTCGATGAGCGGCTACGGCAACGTGGTGATCATCGACCACGGCGGTGGCTTCTCGACCCTCTACGCCCACCAGAGCCGCACGGCGTCGAGCAAGGGCCAGCAGGTCTCGCAGGGCCAGGTCATCGGCTACTCGGGCAACACCGGCCACAGCACCGGCCCGCACCTCCACTTCGAGACCCGCATCAACGGCAACCCGCAGGACCCGAGGCGCTACCTCCCCTAAGGCGTAGGTCCTAACCTCGGCCGCCATGGGTGCGCGGCTGATGGTCATCGGAGGCGGGCGGATGGGCGAGGCTCTGCTGGGTGGCCTGGTCGCCGCCGCTTGGGCCCCGGCAACGCACCTGGCCGCCGTCGAGAAGCTCGAGCCCCGGCGCAAGGAGCTGGCTGACCGCATCCCGGGCTTGGTCGTGGCCGCCGAGGTGAGTGAGGTCGACGGGCCGGACGGGGCGGTGATCGCGGTCAAGCCCCAAGACGTCGAGTCGGCCTGCCGGGCGGCAGGGGAGAGCGGCGTCCGCCGCGTCCTGTCGATCGCCGCCGGGGTGCCCCTCAGCCGTCTCGAGGCCTGGGTGGGCGACGGCGTGCCGGTGGTGCGGGCCATGCCCAACACTCCGGCCCTCGTCGGTGCGGGCGCGTCCGCCATCGCCCCCGGAACGGCGGCGGGCGACCACGAGATGGCATGGGCCGATGAGATCCTCGGCGCCGTCGGTGTGGTGGTCCGGGTGCCCGAGCGTCTGCTCGATGCCGTGACCGGGCTGTCCGGTTCAGGTCCGGCCTATGTCTTCTTGGTGGCCGAAGCCCTCATCGAGGCCGGGGTGCTGGCCGGGCTGCCCCGCGATGTCTCGGTCACCCTCGCCTCCCAAACGCTCCTCGGCTCGGCCCGCTTGCTCGTCGAGTCGGGCGACACCCCTGAGGCCCTGCGCGCCGCGGTGACCTCCCCAGGGGGCACGACGGCGGCCGGCCTGCGGGCGCTCGAGGACCGAGCCGTGCGCTCGGCGTTCCTCGAGGCGGTGGCGGCCGCCACCGAGCGCTCTCGTGAACTCGGCGCAGGCTGAACTTCCTCTTTTCACTTTGGCCCCAGTGGCGTACATTCCTCACAGGCGGAGAGGGGTGATACCACTTTGGCGACCACAAACCAGGCGCGGTCACGCTTCCTCACGGTTGGTGAGGTGGCTGACATGCTGCGGGTGTCCAACATGACGGTGTACCGGCTCATCAACGCAGGCCAGCTGTCAGCGGCCCGCGTGGGCAAGTCCTACCGAATCCGCGAGGACGACGTCGACAAATACCTCGAGGCTCGCTACACCGAAGCGGGCTGAGGTATCCCGGGCCGCGGGCCCGGGGGTCGAGCAACAGGGCCGAGCGCCGTGATCGGCGCGCCCGAGCGGCGAGCGGACGGACGGTAGGGTCGGGCCGCCATGGCCCCGGGCCACGAGACCATCTCGTTCCTTTCCGACTACGGCATCGTCGACGAGTTCGTCGGTGTGGTGAAGTCGGTGATCCGCTCGATGGCGCCCGCCGTCCAGGTCATCGACATCACCCACGAGATCGCCCCCCACGATCTGCGGGCCGGCGCCTTGGCTCTGGTGCGGGCCGTGCAGTATCTCGCCCCCGGCGTCGTCCTGGCCGTCGTCGACCCCGGCGTCGGCACCGAGCGCCGGGCCATCGCCGTCGAGGTGGGCGAGAGCGGTGAGGGGGTCTTCGTCGGGCCCGACAACGGCCTGCTGGCGTCGGCCGTGTCGATGTGCGGCGGGGCCCAGCGGGCCGTCAGCCTCACCAATGCCGAGTTCCACCTGCCGGGTCCGGCGGCCACCTTCGACGGCCGCGACATCTTCGCCCCGGTCGCCGCCCATCTATGCAACGGCGTCGACCTGGCCGAGCTCGGAGACCTCATCGATCCGATCTCGCTGCGGCCTGGGATCCTCCCGCTCTCGCGCGACGAGGACGGCACGATCATCGGCGAGGTGTTGTGGGTCGACCGCTTCGGCAACATCCAGCTCAACGTCGACCCCGACGAGATCGAGGCGTGGGGCGATCGGGTGTCGGTGCGGTGGGGCCAGTCCGAGGTGCGCACGGCGCGCCGGGCCCGTACCTATGCCGAGCTCAAGCCCGGCGAGGTGGGATTGGTGACCGACTCCTACGGTTTGCTGTCGCTGGCCTTCGATCGCCTCTCGGCGTCAGACCAGTTGCGCTTGCGGGCGGGCGACGGGGTCACCCTCGCCCCGCCCGTCTAGGACTCCGAGCCCCGCAGCGTCTTCAGGAAGGCGTCGCCGCCGTTGACCGCGGCCTTGCCGAGTCGCTTGCCCAGCTCGGTGCCCAGCACGCCGCCGATGGCGCCGCCGACGATCGGCCCGACGAGCGGGATGGGGATCATCTTCGAGCCCAGCCGGGCCCCGGAGATGACACCGGCCATCGAGCCCGCCATGGCGCCCGCTTGCTCGGCCTGCTGCTCCTGCTCGGTCGTCATCGAACCCTCCCCATCGGCTCTGGTCGCCCCAGGTTAACGCCGATGGCGCGCCGCCCGCCTCTAGGCTGCGAGGGTGCGCGCCGGAACCACGATCGTCCTCGTCCTCTTGCTGGTGCTGATCTTCGGCGCCGCCCTCGTCCAGTTCTTCGTCCTCGGCAAGGGCTGACTCGGCGCCGACGAGCGTTTACATCGTCGCTGACATCCGGTCGCGGGTGAAGCGGCTGGCCCCGCGTGAGAGCAGCGCCAAGGCGATCACCCAGATCACGCCGCCGATGGCCAGGGCCACGGGCATGGTCACCAGCAGCAGGCCGGTCGATTGCCCGACGGCCAAGAAGATGAGGGGCAACACGACGGCACCCCCGAGCTGGCTCGCCTCCTGGGTCGTCTTGGCCCGGGCCGAGACCCTGACCATGATCCCCATGCCGAGGGCGGCGACGGCAGGGGCGACCCAAAGGATCACGACGGCCCACAATCGCGTCGGGAGGAAGGCCCGGTGCATGACCGGCCAGGCCACGGTGTCGGCGACGACTGTGAAGGCCAGCCATCCGATCCATGAGACGGCCACGGCGGGGACGAAGGCGGCCGCCACCTTGGCGTAGAAGAGGTCGCGCTCGGTGATGGGCAGATGCAGGAGGCCTTCGAGAGTGCGGCGCTCCTTCTCTCCGGCAAAGGCGTCGGCGGCCAGGACCGATGACACCATCAACGGCACGATCAGGAAGAGCGGGGCCAGCAGGTAGCCGTTCACCAACACGATGAGCTGCTGGTTCTGCGGCAACCGCTGGATGGGGCTGGCGAAGCCGTGGGGCAACCGGGAGAGGAACTGCGAGATGTCGGGCGAGTTGGTGCCCCGGGCCGCCAAGCCGATGACGGTCGGCAGGACGATGAGGAGCAGGGCGGGAACGATGACCATGGGCAGGACGATGGCCTTCGACCGCCGGATGGCGGTGACGTCTTTCCAGACGACGGCCCGGATGGCGGGCCAGTTGCGCCGGCTCACGGCACCACCTGGCCGATGCCGCCCAGGCCGTCGCCGCTGCCGTCGCCGATGTCGCCGCCGATGTCACCCCCGGTGACGGCGAAGTAGACGTCCTCCATGGTGGCGGGGCGGGGCACGACCGCGTAGACGGTGATGTCGCGGCCGACCAACGAGGCCACGATCGTCGGGAGCACAGCGCGGTCGGTGATCCTGATCACGGCGCCCGTCGGCGATGCGTCCGCCCCGTGCACACCCTCCAAGGCGCCCACCCAGCCGAGGAGGTGCTCGTCGGCCGTGCGCCCCAGATCGAGGTCGACGGCCGTGCCCCGCCACAGCCGGGCCGCCAGCTCGTCGGGGCGTCCGAAGGCGAGGAGGCGCCCGCGCTGCAACACGGCCATGCGGTGGCAGAGCCGGCCCGCCTCGGCCAGGAAGTGGGTGCAGAGCAGCACCGTGCGTCCCCGCTCGCGGGCCAGGGTGGCGATGAGCTCGGTGACGTCGCGGGTCGCATCGGGGTCGAGGCCGCTGGTGGGCTCGTCGAGAAACAGGACCTCGGGGTCGTGGACGAGCGAGCGGGCGAGGGCGACGCGCTTGCGCTGGCCGGTCGAGAAGCCCTGCACCTGCTCGTCGGCCCGTCCCGCCATGTCGAAGCGCTCGAACAGCGCCATGGCGCGCCGCCGGGCTTCGTCGATGCTGAGGCCGCGGATGCGGGCGTGGGTGAGGACGTTCTCCATCGCCGTCAGGCGGTCGTCGAGGCTGGCCGTCTCGGTCACCACGCCGGTGCGAGCGCGGATGGCGTGACCGTCGCGCGACGAGTCGAGGCCCAGGACGCGGCTGGTACCGCGCTCGGGCGAGAGCACGCCATTGAGAAGGCGAACTGTCGTGGTCTTGCCCGCACCGTTCGGCCCCAGCAAGGCGACGACCTCTCCGGCCGCCACTTGCAGCGTCAGGCCGTCGACCGCGGTGACCCCACGGAAGCCGCGGGTCAGGTCATCGGTCTCGATGACGGCGGCAGCGTCGGGCACTCCCCCAGTCTGGACCGCCGGGGACGGCTACCGGTCGTTGTCGAGAGCGCGGAGCTGTTCGAGAACCAACCTGACCCGGCCCGACTGCCCCACTGACAGCCGAGTCGGTCGCTGGATGGCGATCGTTCGGACAGGAGGGGCGGCACCGGCGAGTGCCCCGTCCACCCGCGTCGATCGATCGGCGACGCGGGATTTCGCCGACGGCACGGCGGTCGGCCTACGCGCCGGGGCGGCTTGGCCGAAGTCCTCAGTGACGTAGATGGCGCCCGTCTCGGTGACGACGACCCCGACCCCGACGTGGGTGTAGTCGGTGTTCACATAGTTCGCGACGTGGTCGGGGCTGGCCTCGAAGGCGGCCTCGATATCGGCCTCGGTGCTACCCACGCCGACGTTCTCGTTCACGCGCGACCAGTCCCGGCCCGAGAGGCTGGCGTACATGTCGAGGTTGTGGAAGACGTCGCCGCGGGCCGCTTGGTGCCGCGACCAGGACTGGGCCAGCGCGGTCAGCTCGGGACTGATGGCGTAGGGGGTGAGCCCGTGGCGGGTGCGCACCGCGTTGATGTCGCCGACCAGGGCGGCGGCGATGGCCGATGGCGCTGTCGTCGGGGTCGAGGCCTGAGCCGGAAGAGGGAGGAGGATGGTGACGATCGAGACCACGACCGTCACCACCCCGAGCCTCCTTGGTCCCCGCACTGCTTCCCCCCGATAGCCGCGCTTGGCGCGTTCCAGCAGTGTCGGCAAGAGCGGCCGCAGGCGGTAGGCCCAACCTCAAAATGGTCAGAGGTGACCAGACGCGAAATGGCCCGGCCGAAGCCGGGCCATTTCGTCTTGGGGGGTCGTGGGTCCTGGGCCGCGGCCCAGGCGGGGAGGACTAGACGCCGGCGCCCTTGCCCCGCAGCTCCTCGAGCGAGTTGATCAGCAGAGCTGTGGGAACCGGCGGTGCCGGTGGGGCGGCGACGACGACCGGGTTCGCCTTGGCTGGGGCGGGCCGGGCCGCCGCGGTCGTGGTGGCGGGCCGAGCGCTGATCGTGCGGGAGACGACGGGGCGGGGGGCGGGGGCGGGGGCCGAGACTCGAGCGGTCGAGCCGGCCAGCTGCATGAACTCGTGTGAGGTGTACATGCTTCCGTCGCCCGCTCGCACCACGCCGACGCCGACGTAGTTGAAGGCAGGGTCGACGAGGTTCCGGTAGTGCTCAGGGCTGTTCACGAAGGCCCGGAAGAGACTGTCCACATCGGTGCCGTGACCGACGTTCTCGCCCAGCTTGATCCAGTTCTCGGTGACCTGGCTGGCCAGGTTGGGGTTGTGCGAGATGCGGCCGGCCGACGACATGCGGCCGGCCCAGTTGCGGGCGATGCCCACCAGCTGGCCGTCGACCTGGAGCTGGCCCAGGCCCTTCGAGGCTCGCAGCTGGTTGATCTTGGCCACGAACGCCGCCTCGTCGGAGCCGGTGTCGGCCGATGCGGCCACCGGGTGGAGCATGGGGACGACGAGGCCGACCAGCAGAACCGCCAGGAGTGCGAGCGCCCTACGCATGATTTTGGACCCCTCCAAGTAGTGCGACGTGTGGTGCGATGACCAATGGATCGGCAGGGACTAGTCAGAACTTGAGCCAAATCCATGGTTCTTTCTGACCAGCGGGCCATAGACGGCATGACTCGATAGCCAGCCAAATTCGTGGTCGGGCGCCGGGCGTCCTGCGCACTGCCGCCTAATGCCCATAGGTGCGTGGCGGCGCCAACCGGCAGCGATGGGGCGAAGAGGACAGGCGTTCAACGGGGCGGGTGTGATGGACTAGCGCCGCCTATGAGCCCCCTCGCGCGGCGCGAACCAAGGAGCAGCAGTTGAACCTGGCGACCATCCTCGACGGCCACCCCGACGAGGCCCCCGCCCTCATCAGCCGCGGTCAGGTCACGAGCTATGGGGATCTGCGGGCCCAAGTCGGCGAGCTGCGGGGCGGGCTCACGGGCCTCGGCGTCGTCGCCGGTGACCGAGTCGCCATCGCCTGCGCCAACAACTGGTTCTTCGCCGTCAGCTACTTCGCCGTGCTCGGCATCGGTGCAGTGGCCGTCCCCCTCAACCCCGCCAGCCCAACGGCCGAGCTCGAGACCGAGCTGAAGGCGATCGGAGCCCGCACCCTGATCGCCGGCCCCGCCGCTCGTGACGCGGTCAACGGCATCGATCGGAGCGCTGTCGGCCTCGACCTCGTCATCAGCCCTGACGGCAGTGGTGTCGATGACGCCACCGCCGTCGAGTCGCTGCTGGGCGGCGCGTCGTTCCCGCTCGTCGATCGCCAGGCCGACGACCTCGCCGTGCTCGTCTTCACGTCGGGCACCGCCGGCTCGCCCAAGGCGGCGATGCTCACCCACGGCAACCTGTTGTCGAACATCGATCAAGGACAGCGCTTGCCGGCTCGCCGCATCGAGGCCAGCGACGTCTCTTTCGGTGTGCTTCCCCTC